>JAWLAO010000008.1 GCA_041395445.1 Gammaproteobacteria bacterium
TGCACCACGGGTATATATATGATAACAATACAGTCATCACAAGTTATTTGTATTGAAATAAGTGAGTATTTTATAAAAACTATCTTATATTGTTTTGGTAAGAAATTTGGTTTTCTTATCATACTACACGGATTATGTATAACTATTGAATTTTTATTTAACAGGTAAAGCACGTTGTCATAACCCAACTGGATTGGGTAATCAATTCAAGATAATCTAAATAGCTACTCACGATATCTTTCTGTAATTATGTTTCAAAGCAATAATAAGAGTTTAGAGCAAACTACTCAATTTCAGATTTCTCAGGCGACTCTAGAAAATAGCAATTGAATTGTTTATAATTTTAAAAAATTTATTAGACACCCATGGAAACAGGTCTTTACGAACAACTCATAAATAAAGTCATTGCTCAGAAATTAAATCTATTGGATAGGGATAAATTCTATATAAATAAAATAGCCCTTGATAAAACTGAAGCAAGTAAAGTTTTATCACAATATTTAAGCAGAGTTATTCATTACGCGCTTAATCAAATACAAGGAAAAAATAGCCTAGAAAAACAGTTAAAAATATCAAATAAAATCATTAAAGTCCTCAATAAAGAAATCTCTGATGCTGAAATTGATGAAAATATAATAGCAACTGAAGCAAACATTCTTAATGCAATTTACGAAAAACTGAATGCTGATTTTATTGATTTTAAATCACACCTAAAAGAAATTACTCCATATACAAGGTTATCTCATAGTGAGTTATTCACTGGAAATCACGCAGGAATTTCGCTAGAAAGCGAAATAAAAAAAGAAATATTATCATCTGATAAAATAAGCTTCTTGGTCTCATTCATCAAATGGACAGGAATTCGAATATTTGAAAACGAATTGAAAGAATTCACAAATCGTGGTGGACAACTCAAAATTATTACAACTTCTTACATGGGTGCCACTGATTTAAAGGCAATAGAGTTTTTATCTAGTTTGGAGAATACAGAAATAAAAGTTTCTTACAATACAAAAAATGAAAGACTTCATGCTAAAGCCTATTTATTTTACAGAAATACAGGATTTCACACTGGTTACATTGGTTCATCCAATCTGTCACGTTCAGCATTAACCAATGGGTTAGAGTGGAATATAAAACTAACAACTCAAGAGGTAAGTCATTTAATTGACAAATTTCAAAAAACATTTCAAACATATTGGCAAGATTCTGAATTTGAATGTTTCAAATATACAGACCATTCAGAAAAACTGAAAATAGCGCTACGCAGTGAGAAACATTCCTCCAAAATACAGTTTGATGCATCAACTCTATTTGATATCAGACCTTATAGCTATCAACAAGAAATCATAGATAAGCTTCAAACTGAGAGGTTGGTTCACAAACGAAATAAAAATCTTGTTGTTGCAGCCACAGGAACCGGTAAAACAGTAATTTCTGCTTTTGATTTCAAACAATTCAGAAAACAAAATCCAGAAGCCAGACTTTTATTTGTCGCTCATAGAGAAGAGATTTTAAAACAATCAAGAGCAACTTTTCAAGGTGTCTTGAAGGATAATAATTTTGGTGAATTATGGGTGGGAGGATATGAGCCAGAAAGTTTGAAGCATGTATTTGTTTCTGTACAAACCTTGAAGAATAGAATTAAAAACTTACAACTTGATTCGAGTTACTATGATTTCATCATTGTAGATGAAGTTCATCATATTACAGCTAGTAGTTATCGCCCTATTCTCAATCAATTTAATCCTAAAATTTTATTGGGATTAACTGCAACACCAGAAAGAATGGATGGTGCAGATATATTGAGTGATTTCTCTGGAGTTATTGCTGCCGAAATTCGACTTGCTGAAGCGCTTAATCGAAAATTGTTATGTCCTTTTCAATATTTTGGTATCACTGATAGTGTTGATATTTCTAATGTTGAATGGCGTAATGGAAGGTATGTTCCCTCTGAACTGACAAAAATTTATACTGAAAATGACAGAAGAGTTGGTGAAATTATAAAAAACATTCACAAATATCAGAAAAATATCCATGAAACAAGAACATTGGGATTCTGTGTTGATCAAGATCATGCGCAATACATGGCTGAGAAATTCCATTTAGCAGGATTTAAAGCAGGTTATTTAGTCAGTAATAACAGTTCGTTACGGCACGAACTTAGACAGAGATTTATTAAAGGTGAAATTAACTACTTATTTGTAGTTGATATATTCAATGAAGGCGTTGATATTCCGGAAATTGACACTGTTCTATTTTTACGTCCAACGGAGAGTCTTACAGTATTTTTACAACAACTAGGACGTGGTTTAAGATTAGCAGAAGGAAAAGATTGTTTAACTGTCCTAGACTTCGTGGGAAATGCACGTAATGAATATGACTTTGAAACAAAATTTAGAGCAATGATTGGAAAAACAAACTCATCCGTTCAAAAGGAACTAGAAGATGATTTTCCACATTTGCCATTAGGGTGCTCAATAGTCCTTGAGAAAAAAGCAAAACAGATAATTTTAAAGAATATAAAGCAAGCAACCAGTCATCGTAAAAACCAAATCATTAGCAAAATACAAAACTTTAGACACCATACTAATTTGCCATTAACATTATCCAACTTTATATCTATCAACCAAATTCCTCTTGAAGTTCTCTATAGACGTGAATGTTGGTCATATTTGAAATATTCGGCGAACTGCGAACCGGAATTTGATGAAAAGTATGCAAAAGAAATTAAGGGAGCTATATTAAACAAATGGCTTGCATGTGACTCATATTCATACTTGTCTTTTATCTTAAAGCTAGCAAAAAATAATTTTAAAATAGATGTATCTTCTCTAACAAAAGAAGAAAGACTAATGGCTTTAATGTTACATTATGACGTTTGGCAAAAGAATCATTCATTTGTAAATATTGATAATAGCGTTCAAGCACTTGGGACAAACCGATTACTTGTATCTGAAATAATAGAAGCGTTAGAAATCTTAATTGATAGAATTGACCATTTGGAGCAAGACATAAACTTGCCATATGAACAACCATTAAAGGTTCATAGCCGATATACTCGAGACCAAATACTGACTGCTTTTGGATTTAGTACTTTTAAACAAAAATCTTCTAATCGTGAAGGTGTTGCATTAAATAAAAAAACAAATACAGAATTATTGTTTATTGACTTGCACAAGTCTGAAGAAGATTACTCGCCTACTACCTTGTATAACGATTATGCAATCAATGATGTTTTATTACATTGGCAATCACAAAATGCAACAAGGCCAGATTTAGGTAAAGGGTTAGAATATATTAATCAGAAAGAAAATAATCGACTAATTTTGCTTTTCATCCGACCACACAAGCGAAACCAACATGGACTCACCAATGGTTATTATTTTTTAGGTAAAGCCAAGTTTGTTGAAACCTACGGTTCAAAACCAATGAACATTACTTGGAAATTGCAAGAGCCAATGCCAGCTTATTTATTAAAAGAATCAGCTAAATTAGCAATTGGATAACATAACACTCACCTGCCCCATCAAAGGGGAAGTTCGAGGGATATCTATACAAACCTCCCGCTCTGAAAATCATGAAATGCTTGCAGGATTTCTTCTCGGGTGTTCATTACAAACGGGCCACCTCTGGCGATGGGTTCATTCAAAGGTTTGCCGGCTATATAGACAAAGTCTGAGTTTTGCTGAGCTTTGATTAACAGGTTTTCTGCTTTTGATAAAACCGCAATTTCGCTTTTTTTCAAAGTTTGTTTTTGGTCGCCGATAGATATTTCGCCATTGAGAACATAAATAAAGGCGTTATCATCGGGGTTGATTGGTTCGGAAAATTCAGTTTGGCAGGAGCTGTTATATGCCAGAATGTTGGATTAACATAATTGTTGTCAATAACTCCTTTGTTGTTCCTGTGAAGTTGTTCCGGATATGACTTTGACTGAGATACCGTTCCCCCGTTTTTCGGTGGAGATTTCAGAAGAAGAAAACTCCTGATATTTGGGTTTGCACATCTTTTCACTAGCGGGCAGATTCACCCAAAGTTGCAATCCTGCCATCATGCCTTCGGTTTGTTCGGGCATTTCTGTGAATGTATGATTCCACGACCTGCGGTCATCCATTGCACATCTCCGGTTTCAATCACACCGGAATGACCGGCGCTGTCTTTGTGCTTCATTTTTCCGGCAAGCATGTAAGTCACGGTTTCAAATCCGCGATGTGGATGATCGGGGAAGCCACCAATATAGTCTAAGGGTTTATCCGAACCAAATTCATCCAACAATAAAAAAGGATCCAGATAATTTAACTGTTGTGTTCCAATCACTCTCTTTGAGTTGAACTGCACGCCATCGCCGTCTGATGCTGGATTGACCTTTGGTTTTAAAAATAATTTCTCTGTTCGCCATAAGATTTGCATTTATTATTCACATCATTCTAATATAATGTCGATTGTGAATAAATAAACTTAACCCCAAATATCATGTAGAATGATTTATGCAAATGGCAAAAAGTTGAAAAATTCTTCAGGAAAGAATTTTACGCAAGCCCTCATGGATGAGGGTGATATCAGGAATGATAGAATAAATATCGCTTCAATCCTAGTCATTCATAGGTTTATGCGATATTTATTCAAGATATCACCATTTTTTCATAACTAAACATCAGAGGTTTGCCAGCTTAGCTGCAGGGGACAGCACATGGAAGTGCTGGAGCAAACCATTAAGGTACAATTTGGTTTTTAGCAGATCTTCCTAATGTATTGTTATCAAAAGAAAAATCATTGGTTTTTACCGTTTACATGAAATATTGGGGTTAATAGCAAGGACAGATATTATTGAAAAACTGAATTTACAAAAACATCCCGAAGGCGGTTATTTTCGAAACTTATCGCAGTGAGGGTGAGATAAACTTTACTGAATGTGCCGATTTTTCAGGAAACAGAAATTATTCTACTTGCATTTATTTTTTGCTCATCTGATGAGTTTTCATCATTTCATCGAATCAAACAGGATGAAATCTGGCACTTTTATCATGGTTCAGCCATTCGATTATTTATGATTTCACCTCAAGGAGATTTAACGGAACACATTATCGGTAACGATTTATTGCAAGGTCAAAACCACAACTCGTTGTGCCTGCAAATCACTGGTTTGCGGCAGAAATCGTTGAACCAAATTCTTTTGCTCTGGTCGGTTGCACTGTGGCTCCGGGATTTGATTTTGCCGATTTTGAATTGGCGAAAAGAAAAGAGTTGAGTAACCAATTCCCACAACATCAATCTTTGATTGATAAGCTGACAAGAGAATAATATGTTAATGAATTCAAAAGATTATATGACTAAAACATTCTTATTGGTTGCACTTGTTGTTTTATCATCCTGTCAAAAGTCTCACAAACCTCGGGAGACATTTTCAAACTGGAAACAGATTTCCACATGGTCGGTTAAGGGAAAAATGGCGATTCGCAATGATAATGAGCGAGGCTCGGGGAAGTTCAGTTGGCTTGTTCATGATAGTAAAATCACCGCACAATTTAGCGCTCCTTTGGGACAAGGAAGCTGGAAAATCACTGAAGATAAGCATTCTGCCAAACTCACTTCATCAGAGCATGGAAATATTTTTGGAAACAATGCTGAGGATTTGATTTCAGCCGAATTAGGCTGGCACTTTCCGTGGAACAGTCTCGAATACTGGCTTAGAGGTTATGAAACCAGTCAAAAGTTAAAACCACATAACACACTTCCCGATTCATTCATTGATAATAGCTGGGAAGTGACTTATGAAAAATGGATGCCGACTCCAATAGGAATGTTGCCTAAAAAAATTAAGGCAAGCCAATCGCCTTATGAGGTAACGGTTGTTATTTACGATTGGAATCTGCAATGAAAACCCTTAGTCCGGCAAAAATCAACCTGATGCTTCGTGTCCTCGGTCAGAGAGAGGACGGTTATCATATTTTGCAAACCTATTTCCAACTTTTGGATTGGGGTGATGGGATGCAGTTTGAATTGATTGAGAATCAAGTTATTGAAATTGAAGGTAATTTTGGCAATTTACCAATTCAGAATAATTTAATTTACAAAGCAGCTGAAATGCTCTTACCTTTTAGAAAAGTTCAACAAGGCATTCGGATTGAAGTTGATAAGAATATTCCCCAAGGTTCAGGACTTGGTGGCGGAAGTTCCAATGCCGGAACAACTCTCAGAGTTTTAAATGAGTTATGGCAATGCGAACTGAGCCAAAACCAATTGCTTGAATTTGCCGTCAAACTGGGTGCGGATGTACCTATATTTGTTTTCAACAAATCGGCAATGGCAGTTGGAGTTGGAGAAAAATTAAACGAATATGAAATAGAAAAGAAATATTATGTTTTGATATTTCCACCGGTTTCAATTTCTACGGCTGAAGTTTTTAAAAGTTCTGAGTTACAAAGAAACCAAAAACCTATCGAAACCGAACAAATTCACAATCAAAATTTCTGGACCAATGCCTGTTTGCCTGTAGTGCTCAATCAGTTTTCCGAAGTGAAAGAAATGTATGGTATTTCAAGTCGTTATGCACCAACTTATATGTCGGGAACAGGTTCTACATTATTTGCCTGTTTTGACTCTAAAGGTGAAGCTCAACAGCATATTGATAAGTGTCCTGATGATTGGAAAATGGTTGTTTGTCATTCACAATAAAAATATGACATTTTTTTAAAAAATAGACTTTTCTTTCAGAAATAAGACGTATATAATACCCGACCTTATTGGGGTGTCGTCAAGTGGCTAAGACACCAGATTTTGATTCTGGCATTCGCAGGTTCGAGTCCTGCCACCCCAGCCATATATTTTATGCCTGCAGTCAGACAACTGATTGTAGGCATATTTGTATTAGCAGTATGCGATTTTGTGATATGATTCGTCATGATTTCCATCTTAAAGAATAAAGGTTAGGCAACACTCATGATAGTGGACAACAGCATTAAACTTTTTACCGGCAATGCGAATCCGAAATTAGCTCAGAACATTGCCAAATTTCTGGGACTCCCTCTTGGCAAAGCCTATGTGGGACGATTCAGTGACGGTGAAGTGGCTGTCGAAATTATAGACAATGTCCGCGGACAGGATATTTATATCATCCAACCGACTTGTATGCCTACAGCCGATAATTTTATGGAATTATTGGTTATGGTTGATGCCCTTAAAAGAGCGTCTTGTAAATCAGTCACCGCAGTCATGCCTTATTTTGGCTACGCCAGACAGGATAGAAGACCTCGTTCATCGAGAGTTCCTATTACCGCAAAAGTAGCTGCCAAAATGATTGGAACTGTGGGAACAGATCGGGTATTGACAATTGATTTGCATGCTGATCAGATACAGGGTTTTTTTGATATTCCTGTTGATAATGTTTATGCATCACCTCTGACACTAGCTGATATCTGGTGTTCTTATGATGCCAATGATGTGGTGGTGGTTTCACCGGATATTGGTGGCGTTGTCAGAGCCAGAGCCATTGCCAAACGAGTCGGTGCGGATTTGGCAATCATTGATAAAAGACGACCCAAGCCAAATATGGCAACGGTTATGAATATCATCGGTGATGTCAAAGGCAAAACGTGTATTCTGGTTGATGACATGATTGATACTGCCGGCACTTTATGTGCAGCCTCAACAGCATTGGTTGAAAGAGGCGCAAAAGAAGTTATCGCGTATTGTGTTCATCCGATTCTTTCGGGGAATGCAATCAGCAACATTGAAAACTCAGCTCTGAAAGAGCTTGTAGTTACCGATACGATTCCTCTGCGTGAAGATGCAAGGAACTGTAAAAAAATCAGGCAATTGAGTGTCGCCGAAATGCTGGCGGAAACCATTCGCAGAATTGCCAATAAAGAATCTGTCAGTGAGATGTATATCGACTGATAATGTGCGAAAGCACACTCTGTCTCGTTTGGTCGCAAAACGGGAGAATTTTTAACTTAAACAGGAGACATAATATGTCAATTTTTAGAATTAACGCCGAGTTGCGCGATGATTTGGGGAAAGGTGCGAGCCGCCGCCTACGTCGTGAAAACAAAGTTCCTGGTATCATTTACGGTGCAGGAAGAGATCCAAGAGCAGTGTCAATTGAACACCACAAAGCGCTCAGATATATCGAAGACGAATCATTCTTCACCAGTATTCTTGAGCTCAAAGCGGCTGATGGCAAACGTCAAAAAGTTGTACTTCGTGATATGCAACGTCACCCTTCAAAGCCAGTAATCATGCACATGGATTTCCAAAGAGTTGCAGATAATGTTGAATTACACATGCATATTCCTTTACACTTCATGAACGAAGAGAAATCAGCTGCAGCGAAAACTTCAGGTATTATTGTATCTCATCAATTAACTGAAGTAGAAGTGAGCTGTTTACCGGATGATTTGCCGGAATTCATCGAAGTGGATTTGGCAAAATTCAAACCGGGTGATATGTTACGTTTGAGTGATATCAAACTTCCTAAAGGGGTTAAGTTGACAGCTTTCACTCACGGACATGATGAAGAGTATGATACTGTTGTTGTTTCTACAACTCATGTTAACTCTGATGCTGCAACTGAGGAAGCTGCAGAATAAGTCAAAGAATAAAATATTCAATCGAATCATTTTGTTATAAAAAGCAGCCCCATCTTCGGGGCTGTTTTTGTTTGGGAAAGGAGAATTTATGAGTTCCATAAAATTAATTGTTGGCTTGGGAAACCCAGGTAGTCAGTACACAAACACTCGTCATAACGCAGGGTTTTGGTTTGTTGATGCATTATGTAAAAAGTATGGATTTGATTTAAAAGACAACAAAAAATTCTATGGTGAAGCTGCTAATGTCGATATCAATAATCATAGTATTTGGTTATTGAAACCGATGACTTACATGAACCACTCAGGAAAGGCATTGCAATCCATTACTCAGTTCTACAAAATCAAACCCGAAGAAATTCTGGTTGCTTATGATGAATTAGATTTACCACCGGGAACTGTCAAACTCAAAAAAGGTGGTGGTCATGGTGGACATAACGGTCTGCGGGATATTATTAGTTTAATCGGTAGTAATGAATTTTACCGAATCCGACTCGGAATCGGACATCCCGGGCATAAAAGCAAGGTCGTTTCATGGGTACTGAATCGTGCAAGTAGCGATGATGAAATCAGCATTAATAATGCTATTGATAAGTCTCTTGCTGTACTTGAAGATTTACTGGATGGTCAACTGGAAAAAGCAACCAGAGAATTACACACTCGTTGATTCCGAATCATCCAATCTTTCAATCAGCTTCAACAAACCTTTGACACCGCCTTGCATGCTATAAACATCATAGCCTAGTGTTGCCAGTAAAAAAGCAGCTGATGCACAACGCAAACCAGTTCCTGAGCAGGTAATGACAGGCACGTCTTTTTTCAAAAGATTCTCCGCTTTATCCCTCAGTTCACCAAGTGGAATATTAATACTATCGTGAAAACTTTCTTCTTCAAATTCAATCATTTCCCTGACATCGACCAATACCGCTCCTTCAAGCAGCATTTCATAAGTTGTGTCGGTTGTTATCCATCTCACCACATGGCTTTTCAACAAGGATGAAAACTTCTCGCCCGCCATCTGCATCAATAAACCATTAGTCACCATGCGCACCGAGGCATTCCTTGGATCTTTACTCACTAGAGCATTCTCTCCAAATAAAGCCCCTGCTCCAATTGTTGCGACTTTTTCTTCCCCTTCTGCCACAACTTTGAAAATATCCGCATCTCCTTTGACGATGATGTAGCAAAAATCACCAAAATCACCTTCTGAAATGATTTCTTCACCCTGTTTCACATACAAAGGTTCTAAATTTTTGAAGATTTGATCAACGTGACCTCTGGGAAGCATTTGAACAGCTTTTGAGTTTAGCAACCCAACCACCCAATCATAAGACTCATGACCACGCAAAGGACTGTCCGATGACGATTCTTTAAACAAATTATCCCAAACCACAAAGTGATCCAGAAAAATATTGTTCATTATCATAACCTTTGCGCTTTTTGATTCGACTTCAGAACTCAGCCTTTTGTTGCTGTTGACCTCACCAACCGGATAATAGGCTGATAAAGATTCTGCTTTTAGCACTTTTTCTCGACCGGAGGGATAAGTGATTTTAACTCGACCTTCGATAACGTATTTCGCATAAACTTTGTTATCATCGTGTTTGAAAATATCTTCTCCACGATTAAACTCAACGGTTTCGAATTGCTTCAGCAATAACGGCAAAAATTTCTCTTCCATTTTATTGAAAGGATAATAATTTTTTAACTGCTCGACTGTTATCATATTGTTACTTCCCATAGCTTGCAGATTAAGATAACATATCAACCTTTAAAAATAAATTTATGAAATAAAATAATTTTGTAAAAAACTCTCAAAATAGACTTTCATCAATTTCATGCTCGAACTGAATCAAGAAACTAAAAAATATTATAAAAAAATATTCATAGCAACTTTGCTGGGAATGAGCTCAGGACTACCACTATATGTTCTCTATCAAACCATTCCTGCCTGGCTGAAAGATGCCGGAGTTGACTTATCAGATATAGGTCTCTTTCAGTTGATTGGAATTCCTTACACAATCAAATTTTTATGGGCTCCTTTACTCGACAGATATCGTTTTCCTTTTTTGGGACAAAGAAGAAGTTGGATGTTTGTCACGCAACTTTTATTAATCTTATCAATCGCATCAATCGGGTTTTTCAGTCCTCAGAATCAAATCTCAACAATTGTGATGCTAACCGTCATTATGACAACTTTTAGCGCCACTCAGGATATTGTTATTGATGCTTATCGAAGAGAATTACTGAGCGATGAAGAACTGGGAGCGGGTAATGCCTGGTTTGTGAATGCTTACAGATTCTCATCTTTAGTTCCCGGTTCGTTGGCACTCGTCCTTGCCGATCGAATAGATTGGCAGTATGTTTTCCCAATCGTTGCATTATTTATGTTGGTCGGTTTGGTAACGACTCTGTTTATTCCTGAGCACGATATTAAACATGACAATAATAAAACTCTGGCACAATCAATTGTTGAACCGTTGGCTGAATATTTTTCAAGATTCAGTTATAAACACGGAATCCTTATACTTGTCTTTCTGATGTTGTATAAATTAGGTGACTCAATGGCAACCGCTTTATCAACACCTTTTTATCTGGATATGGGTTACTCCAAAACAGTTTTGGGAACAGTGGTAAAGGCAGCAGCTTTGTGGTCAACAGTTGCCGGAGCCTTTATTGCCGGAATAGTGATGAGAAAAATTTCATTAAATAAATCTTTATGGCTTTTTGGATTCTTTCAAATGCTCACCATACTTGGCTTTGCATGGTTGTCACAACTACAAAATCCGTCAAACACCGCATTATTTATTGTTGTCAGTTTAGAATATTTAGGCGTTGGCATGGGAACAGTTGCGGTGATTTCATTCATGTTTAAAATCAGCAACAAATCTTTTGCAGCCGCTCAAATTGCCTTATTTACCGCAATTACGGCAGTTCCTCGAACTTTTATCAACGCCTCTACCGGATATATTATCGAAAGAGTCGGATATTTTGATTTCTTCCTGATATGTACCGCTTGTGCAATCCCGGGAATGTTGTTGTTATTCGTTATCGCTCCGTGGAAAGAGTGATATAATCACGCCGTTTAGAAATTTTTAACTTAAAATGATAGAAAATCCTCAAACTTTCCCTGACAAAACTTTTTTTCTGCAAGGACCAGTAGGCAAAATCGAGTGTTTGCCGGGAGATCCGGTTGACGGAGAAGACCGAAAAGCGGTTGGAATCATTTGCCATCCGCATCCGTTATTTGGCGGAACCATGCATAACAAAGTCACGCACATGATTGAAAAAGCCTTCCGTGAACTCGGAGCATATACTATTCGGTTCAATTTTCGTGGTGTTGGTGAAACAGATGGCGAGTTTGACGATGGCAACGGGGAAACCGAAGATGTCATTGCAATTTACAATTGGGTTAAAGAATTATTCCCCGAACATGATATCTGGCTTGCCGGTTTTTCATTTGGTTCTTATACGGCTTTAAAAGCCTGTCCGACAGTTAATCCAACACAATTTCTGACAATTGCACCGCCGGTTGAGCGTTATGATTATACAAAATTGGAAGCTCCACAATGTCCATGGCTGATTATTCAGGGTGAAGAAGATGATGTGGTAACACCAAAAGCAGTTTACAACTACGTTGACACTTTGGAACCCAGACCGCAGTTGATTACTTTTAAAGCCGGACATTTCTTTCATCGTCGTTTGATTGATTTAAAAGGAGCAATTAAAAACGGTATTCTCAGACAACTTCCAGAGGAAGAAACCACATCTGAAGAATAAATGAGTCCTTTAAAACTCTACCAAAAGCTGGTTTCACAAGGGGAAATTTCCAAAGATTCTTTGCAGGAGCAAGTGGTACTGGCTTTTGAGAATATTCATCATAATCTTCACAAAAAGTCTTCATTCTGGTTTTTTAAACCGAAGAGAAGATTCAACGGGCTATATATTTATGGTTCGGTGGGACGTGGAAAAACTTTTCTGATGGATTTGTTTATCCAAACCATTGATGAAAAAAGAGTTCGCAGACAGCATTTTCACAGTTTTATGAAATGGTTACATCAGCAATTAAGGCAGATAAAAAACCAGCAGAACCCTCTCGATACAGTTATCAAAGCTTTATCAGAAGAAATTGATGTGTTATGCCTGGATGAGTTTCTGGTGCATGACATCACTGATGCCATGCTGCTCGCCGGAATTCTCTTTGCTATGCAAAAATACAATATCTCCATCATCACCACTTCCAATGTCAATCCGAAAGATTTGTATTTGGGAGGCTTACAACGAGAGAAATTCCTGCCGGCAATTTCATGGATGCAACAAAATATGACTATCATCCAATTGGACGGAGAACATGATTACCGCACAGCGGATACAACATCAAGCCAGCAAAAGTGGCTTTCACCAATCAATAAGCACAACGAAACACTATTTGAAAGTCGCTTCAGTCAATTGGTTGGCTCGGATGATATTCACATTTCGGCTATCGAAATCAATAAAAGGAAAATCGAAGTCATCAAACGTAGCGACAAACACATAATGTTGGAATTTGAAGTCCTATGCATGCAACCCCGAAATGCCTCAGACTATATCCAACTGGCAGAAAAATACCAAACCATCTTTATCGTTATCAATCATGCAATAGACCAAGAAGACCGTAACACCGCGCGAAGATTTATCACCTTGATTGATGTGCTCTATGACACAAACACACCATTATATGCCCTATCAGCGGTTTCCTTTGATGAAATCTATCAAGGCAAAGAACTCTCCTTTGAAATGCAACGCACCGTTTCGAGACTGACTGAGCAAAGCCAATAACAAGTATACGCCATTACCGCTTCATTTTTTTCGTGATTCGTGTAAAGGCAGGAATCTAGTTATTTGGATTGATTTATCAAAAAGTGTGCTCAAAATTCTCAGCCTAAAGGTTTCACTGAGTATTTGAAAAAGTTGCAAATTATTCGTAAACTATATTCAATTTTTTATGATTTAAGAAATATAAATAACCTACGAGATTTAACAATGAAAAATAAATTCCAATCATTTAAATTCAGTAAACAACGCATAAATGAGGGTTTAGGTAAATTATCCTTTGATAAACTTGTAAATTACTCTCAAACTTTATCTTTTTTAATTTTAATAAAATAACCTACGAGATTAAAGTATGAAATTAATCCTACTACCGGGAAATGGATGGAACCGGTTTGCTTTTCAAGCCGCTTGTTGATGTATTTGGCACAAATGCGGAAGTTAAAGTGATTGCCTTATCCAACACAGGAAAAGCTGACTTATGAAGAACTAACTGTGTATGTCACCACCCAGCTTCCTGAAGAGGATTATATTTTGGTTGCGGAGTCATTTTCGGGTCCGATTGCTTATCAAATTGCAAAGAAATATTCACAAAATCTAAAGGCGGCTGTATTTATAGCTACATTCCTGACTTCACCGAATCGATTATTGACACTTTTAACTAATTGCCAATGGGATTGTTATTCAAAATTCCAATCCCGGCTTTTTTAATCAAACGATACTTTCTAGGAAGAGACGTTAATTCGGAGACAATTGGACTCTTTAGAAAATCTATAAACTCAGTTAGTTGTCGGGTTTTTTACCATTTCGCCTTAATGAAATGAAAAAGCTGAAACCTGAAAGTACAACCCTTTTGATTCCGTGTCTCTATATTCAAGCGAAAAATGACAAACTGGTTTCTGAAAATCATGTTAATGAATTTAAAAAAATTGCTCCTCAAGTAAAGGTTGTAGTAATTGAAGGTCCTCACTTTGTAAGCACACATGTAAATCCGAAACGATGTTCCCTTGAAGTAATATTAGAGTTTGCCGAAAAAACACAGGTTCAGACGCTCAAGTCTAACCCTAATGATGCATCAGCAAGTAGGCTGAGCTGTGTATACAAAGCCCAACATTATTTTGAGTCGAGTTATTGGGCTTTCCGTTCAGCACCAACCTTGTATCAAATGTAATAACAAGCAATTGTTAATTATTCAATGGCAATTGAATAAAGGGGTAAAGATGTTGTCGCTAAACCTTAGATCATTGAGAATCTGTTATGCATTACACGAACTCTTACATTAACCACCATAAATACGAACGTATCTTGTGCATAGCTAGCGGCTATAGCACGAATAGTTACAAGAATGTATGGCAGTTAATTATTCAATCACCAGCAATATTATATTCACTGAGGGATAAATTATGATTTATTTTGGTATTGATATTTCTAAATTAATATTTGATAACTGCTTTTACTTGATAATAAATCAAGTCATAAGAAATTTAAAAAATAATCACAAGGTTTTTTTCTTTTTCATAAAATGGATAAAATCATTTAAAACAGAAATTATATTTGTATGGAAGCAACAGGAGTTTATGGCGCACACTTGGCTTCTTTTTTAGTTAAGAAAAATACAAGACTATTGTTTCCAACCCTTACAAAATAAAGAACTATGCACGAATGAAATGAATCGAAACAAAACAGATAAAGCTGATTCATTATGTATTGCACAATTACCAAAACTTCAAAATGAAGGTGGAATTGAGAATTATCTTTATACACTAAAAAAGCAAGTACTTTCAAAGACTACAAGCTCTAGTTACTCGATTAGAACAAGTAAATTTACTTAAAATACAAGAAGTTAATCATTTAGAATCAACCCTAGACAAAAGTCTCCGTTAAATTCATAAAGCAAACAATAAAGCACTTTGAAAACAAATAAAGGTCATTAAAAACTCAATAAAAGAATGTGTCAATCAAGATTTGATTCTAAAAAAACAGGTAAAACTATTGATTACAATTGATGGAATTGGAGAAATAACATTTTTTGTCAATATTGGCATATCTGGTGATATTTCTTCTTTTTCTTTCTTTTTATTTGCGACATCTGGGCAAGTAACCAGTTATGCAGGTATCAACCCTTTTATTGAAAACTTGGTACTAGTCTGAAGGTCTCTAGATTATCAAAAATGGGTCATAAACGACTACGTAAATCTTTATACATGCCAGCTATGTTGCTAAGAAAATACAATCCAATTCTTATCAACTTTTATATGACAAATTGATAAACAAAGGTAAACTCAAGAAAGTAGCAATTTGTGCTGTAATGAGAAGCTGCTAGTTCTTTCTCTATGGAGTTTTGAATGAAACTGCATTTAATCCAAATTATAAAAAATGCAAGGCAACCAAAATAGTTTGCTCTTTGCTTCCGTTTATGGTCATTGGCACTTCTGCCTGTACCACATAAACATTGTAACATAACTTGCTTTTGTTTTATAAATACTTCGGGGTTTGGGGCAGAGCCCCATGGTTGTTCCAGCCGACAAATAATTTGATATAATGCTTGAACTTTAAGACAGTATCTACCATACATGTTGGTTAAAACCAACGACCCAATTGTTTTGTTATAAATCATGGAATCATTTTGAGATTTTTTACGACTGTGTGTGCTTTGCACACTCCGCTCAGTATGACGGTGTTCTTTTTTACCCCCTTACATTTCGCTGAGACGCACAGAAATATTCGGGAAGAAGCTTCATACTGTTTGAGCGAAGCGAGTTTATGAAGCGCCGAATATTTTGAGCATCGAAGGTAGCCGAAGGCCGGAATGTCGGGGTGCTTCTTTACGGTACTTTTTGAGCACGCAAAAGTGCCACTCATAAGATACTGAAATGAATTCAGCATGATGATATCTTTGTTGAGATACTTCGCTTTCGCTCAAAGTATGACAGAGTTTCACTAGATCTCCGGGTCAAGCCTGAAGATGACAAAAAAAAAGAGCCAAAGGCTGAGAGTTCGGGGCGTGCTTTTTGGTTACTTTGTTTTACAATATAAAGAAGTAACAATAAAATGACTAGATCCTCGAGCAAGTCCGACGAAACAAAGGTTTTTAGACTTCCGTTACTTGCCTCTAATAATTTCGCAAGATTAACCACTTTTTGATGAAGTTCTTCAGCATTGTCAGCGACAACGGTCGAATGCCCGACTTTGCGACCGGGGCGATTTTGTTTCAAGCCGTAAATATGCCAGTGAACATCTTTTTTCCTTATTGCAAAGCCCACAGGCGGGCCCTCGCCAATCCAATTAATCATTGCCGCATAACCACTTTGGCATCGCCGTTGAACCGAGAGGAATCTCAATCCGGCGCGGAGGTGATTTTCAAACCAGGAAATGCCCTTCAATACTCCAATGTCCGGAGTTGTGAACTCGTGGTGCCATTTCATTGATAAATAAACCGCTATCAGTTTCAAACATTTCTACGGTTAAGACACCAACATAGTTCAGTTTATCAGCAATTTTTTGAGCATATTCAAAGGCTTTGGACTGTTTTCACTAGCAACAGCCGGGACTAAAGTTGTTGTCAGAATTGCCTTTGCTTGTGTTTGTTTTCACAAAGTTCATAGAATGCATAATCCACCAGCATTTCTTTAGCAATAATTACCGAAACTTCAATGATTAAAATGCACGGCCTTTTCCAGAATAAATGATCCGCCGTCAATTTGACTCCACAATTTAAGGTTTGTTTGGCTGTGATGCGGCACTGCCCTTACCGTCATAGCCCATTCTTCGGGTTTTCAAAAAAGCCGTCATTTCCACTGCTTTTAACTGCAAATAAGAGTTCCGAATAGCTATCAATCCTACAAAAATCCCCAACCGGAAGATTGAGTTGTTCACGAAACAGAACTTTTTCTTTCAGACGATCTTGTGCCACTTCAAGAACACTAGGATGAGGAAAAACCTGAGTGTTCTTTGCCACAAATTCAGCGGCGCTGACGGGCACATTTTCAAAATCATAAGTAACAAAATCACACTGTTTAGCAAATTCTTCCAACGCAATTTCATTGTCATAATCAGCTACAATGAGTTTTCCAACCAATCCGGCACAGGCATCTTTGGTCGGATCAAAAAACACAAAACGGAATCCCAAGGGGTAGCCATCCAGTGCCAGCATTTGTGCCAACTGACCGCCGCCAAGAATACCAATGGTAGGAAATTTATTCATAATTACTTTTCAGGATTCGGATGATCTAAGACTTTTTGGGTTTGTTTGTTTCGATATTTTTTTAGTGCTGATTTAATATCATCATCACCATTGGCAAGAATGGATGCACAACACAAAGCTGCATTTTGTGCGCCTGCAACACCAATGCTCATGGTTGCAACAGGGACACCGGCAGGCATTTGCACAATTGAGAGCAAGGAGTCAATTCCGTTTAAATTGCTGGACTTAATTGGCACACCAATAACTGGAACATGTGTAATCGCAGCAATCATTCCCGGTAAGTGTGCCGCACCACCGGCTGCAGCGATGATTACTTCATAACCATTATCTTCTGCCGAGTTGGCAAAATCATACATTAATTGTGGAGTTCGGTGCGCAGAAACCACTTGTTGATGAAACTCAATTCCTAAATCGTTCAGGAGTTTGGCACATTCCTTCATGGTTGCCCAATCCGATTGAGAGCCCATGACCAAAGCAACTTTCTTCATAATGACATCATATTTTGCTAAAACGGAATTGTTACACAATTAAATTGGATTCTCAATTGTAAACAAGGAAACTGTTTTATTTATTGCGACTGGTTTTTGTTTTGATGAACTATAACTAAGTTAATCTCTCAAAATGTGCGGTAAAATGTCTTAAAAACTTGGGTTCATAAGTAATTTTTACGCCTTTTGCCTGATCTTTTTCTTTGAGGATTTCTTCAAAGGTTTCGATGACGTAGTCAACATGGCTTTGAGTATAAACCCGACGAGGAATAGCCAGACGAACCAGTTCCATCGCCGCCGGAATCAATTTACCATTGGCATCTTTCTTGCCAAACATCACCGAACCAATTTCGCAAGCTCGGATTCCGCCTTTGACGTACAAATCACAAGCCAATGCCTGACCGGGAAATTCATCGACCGGAATATGTGGATACATGGCTTTGGCATCGATATAAACGGCATGACCACCAATCGGACGCATCACAGGAATGCCCATCTTATGCAGGCGGTCACCCAGATAGACAGTGCTGGTGATGCGATATTTGAGATAATCTTTGTCGAATACTTCTTGCAAACCAATCGCCAGTGCTTCCATATCCCGACCGGATAATCCACCGTATGTGACGAAGCCTTCTTTAATGATTAAGGTATTGGTGCAAGCATCCGCTATTTTTTTATCTTTTAAGGCTATGAAACCACCCATATTAACGAGAGCATCTTTTTTCGCACTCATCACTCCACCATCGGCAAGTCCAAACATTTCCTGTGCTATTTCACGATAGTCTTTGCCTTTATAGCCTTCTTCACGTTGTTCGATGAAATAGGCGTTTTCCGCAATTCGACAACAATCAAGCACAAATAATAGATTGTATTTATCACAAATTGCCCGAACTTCTCTGGCATTTTGCATGCTGACCGGTTGCCCGCCGCCGGAATTATTGGTCACTGTCAGAATAATTGCTCCGATATTTTCAGCACCGCTATTTAAAATTTCTTTTTCCAATTGTTTAATGTCCATATTTCCTTTAAACGGATGCTCCAAAGCCGGCTGTTTACCTTCGTCTGTGAGGCAATCAATCGCCGTTGCACCACCAAATTCGATATTGGCTCTTGTGGTATCAAAGTGTGTGTTACTGATAAAAACTTTTCCCTCGCCACCTAATAATGTGTACAAAATACTTTCACCGGCACGACCCTGATGAGTTGGAATTACATATTGATAACCGGTTAAATCACGGATTTCATCTCGCATGCGTTCCCAGCTTCGCGCTCCTGCATAAGACTCATCACCACGCATGATTCCTGCCCATTGATTGGCACTCATCGCTGAGGTTCCGCTATCTGTCAGCAAATCAATAATCACTTTTCTGGATTCAATCAAAAAAAGATTGTTATGTGCTTCTTTCAAATATTCCAAACGCTGATCTTCAGTTGACATTTCAATGGGTTCAACTGATTTAATACGAAAAGGCTCGATGATGGTTTTATGTTGCATTATTTTTCTCAGAGTCGTTTAATTTTTTCTTTTTTCACTGGTATTTGTACTGGCATCAAGATCTTTTAGAATGCCGTTGTTAATATCGTAAATCCAACCGTGTACTGTCAAGTCAGCACCTTGATTCCAAGCTTTGTTGACAATCGAAGTGTTGCAAACATTGTTCACCTGCTCGATGACATTCAATTCACAAAGTCTTTGTTGGTATTGTTCTTCATTTAGATTTTGCAGTTCATCTTTATGAAAACGAGCCACATCTTCTATGTGTCCCAACCAGTTATCAATAAGATTGGCTTCGCGGGTATTGTGGCCGTGTTTAGTTTTGTTGATTGCAGCATTGATTCCACCACAACCATAATGTCCGCAAACAATAATATGTTTCACTTTGAGCACATCAACCGCAAATTGTAAAACAGACAAGCAGTTAATATCCGTATGCACAACGACGTTGGCAATATTTCGATGAACAAATACCTCACCGGGTGCCAGACTCAGCAACTGATTTGCAGGAACTCGACTATCCGAACATCCAATCCATAGATATTCCGGGGATTGTTGTTCTGCTAATTCCTTAAAGAAATTCGGATTCTCGGCTTTAATTTTTTCCGCCCAGTCAGTGTTGTTTTTGAATAAGTGTTCCAGTTTCTTCATGTTTAAAATGAAATTTTATCAATAAAAAAATAAGATGGGATAATTGTACAACACATCAACACAAAGCCGATAATGAGCTGTTTCCCTTGTTTGGAAGCATCCTGCCAATTCTTTATGCAATAAGCAATTGATAATGGATTGAGAATAAAAAGTACCGCACCCATCGAGTATTGTTTTTTCCCTAATGCCATGAAAATAGTATTCATCCAGCCGACAAAGTAGAGCAAAACACCGACGCTCCCGGCAAGAATAACCAAAATTATCAGAAAATCATACATGGATATTATAAAGTCACGAAATGTCTGATATTGTACAGAAACTTTCAGCCGCTGTGTAAACTTTGAGCCGAATTTTATAATTTAGCAGAAGTTTGAAAAGCAATAAAACATGAAACTTCTGCTCAATTGATTGCAGTCAAATTATTGATTCCGTTTATCGGATATGATGCACACCAATCGTAAAAATTCAAACACATGAAAATATTCAACAAGGTCGAAGACATCATCAATAAAGACTTTCTGCCACCGGGAACACTTTTATATTCAGCCGGCAATGCAACCACTCCGCAAGTTTTGTTGAAACAAATCATCGCTGATGAAAACATTAAGGATATTGATATTCTCAGTTTGTTATTACTTGGCGATATTGGCGAAATTTTTTCAGAGCAAGTCTGCAAACGTATCAACCACAGGGTTTTGTTTGCCGGTTCCCATTCGCGAGAAGTGCTTAATCACGGACAGGCTTCTTATCAAATGATGCATCTCTCGGACATACCGCATCAAGTTCGGGATTATCTCAAACCAAATGTCGTTTTGTTGACTGTTTCCGGACCTGATAACGGCGGAAATTACAGCTATGGAAGCACGGTTGAAGGTCTCAAAGCTGCAGTTGAAACCGCTAAATCCAATAACGGTCTGGTTATCGCTGAAAGAAACAAACAAATGCCTTTTGTCTTAGGAACAACAATCAAGGAATCTGAAATTGATTATTTGATTGATACCGATTATGAATTGCCTGTCAGTCCTGTGCAAGAACCTGATGAAATCGCTCGAAAGATTGGTAACCTTATTGCCGAATTGTACATTCAGGATGGCAGCACATTGCAATACGGAATTGGCGAAGTTCCAGCTGCGGTCACCGATGCCATTATAAAAAAAGGCGTGAAAGACATTGGAATTTACACCGAGCTTTTTTCAGATTCAATGCGAGAGTTGATTACTGAAGGAATTGTAACCAACAAATATTCAGCAGTTAATTTTGCTATTGCCAGTATTTTTCTATCCAGTAGTAAACAAGGCTATGAGTGGCTGAATTTCAACAGCTCAGTTCAATCACGTCCTTGCGATACTACCAACAGCGTTTTGAAAATTGCCCAACAACATCGAATGACCGCTATCAATAGCGCTATTGGTGTCGATTTACACGGCAACATTTGGGCAGATTCCTTACAAGGCAGAATGATTTATAGCGGAATTGGCGGGCAAGCCGATTTTCTTCGGGGTTCCTATCTGTCTAAACAAGGTTATGGAATTATTGCAATGAAGTCAGAAACCCGCAAAAGCGTTTCAAAAATCATGGAATTATGCCCTGAAGGAATCACCACCACAGCCATTGCAGCCGATCCGGTAATTATTGTGACTGAGAATGGAGCATTCAATCCTATGGGCTTGAACATTGCCGAGCATGCAGTTGGCATTGCTCATTTGGCAAAAGCTGAGGTTCGTGACAATCTTCTAAGATATATTTATGACAGCAAGGTCTATCACAAACCGCAAATTGCATTGAAAGAAAGCATTCCCAAGGGCTTTGTCCCTTATGAATCAGTTTTTTAAGAAATTGAGTTGATTTCAAGATTTGAAATTATCAAAATAGCGATAAATACTCAAACAGAATAACAATGATTCTCAGAAGAACATGTCCTCATTGCAGCGAAAAAAGCATCTCAGCTCTTCAGGTTCTAAATCTAATTCTTGGTCAGAGCAAACAAAATTGCAGTAATTGTGGAATAGACATAGAACTTTCAAATCAAGGATTTTTTACTAAATCTATATTTTGGTTTATTGAAGCTGTCATGTATTCGTTACTGGTTTCAATTAGCTGGTATTACAAAAGCTGGTTGGTATTTTCTTTTGGGCTTTGTATCTCCGCATCCATAGAATTATTTATGTTGTTACATATTCCAATCCTATTCGTTGGTAAGAGAAACAGGGTCGATAAAATCATTTAGGTAAATATAAGTTCTGGTATTTATATTCGGATGATTTTAATGCATAATAAAAGCACAATTAACTATAACAACAGGGGTGAATATGGTTTCTATTTCAATTGATATTGACAACCAAGTTAAAGAGCATTTTAATCAATTTGTAAAAAATCATGGTTCGGTGATTAATGACAGCGATATTAAACATGCCAAAGAAAAAATTGCTGAAATCAGAGCGTCTGATTCCGATGGATATATCATCGAGCAAACCTCATCATTGGAATCAATGATTGCGATGATTTCCGATAAAACTTGGGAATCGGATAAAGAAAATCTCAAAAAAATCAACGCAACGATTAAATATTTTGTCGATGATGAAGATATTATCCCCGATCATATTCCTGGGATTGGTTATCTGGATGACTGTATCATTATTGACAACACAATGGATGAAGTCAGTGATGAATTGGATGAGTATAAAGATTTCTGTCGTACTCGTTTAGTTTATGCCAAAGGTGAAAAATTTACCTTTGATGACTGGTCCAAAATAAAAAATCAGGAAGCCGTCAGCCGTGTTCGCAATCGCAGATTGAGACGTTCTAAAAAGTTTTAATGAGATGTTTTAGGTTACATAAAGTCTTAGTTTAATTATAAACCCTGCTACATTGCGGGGTTTTTTATTTGGTAAATCTGTCATCCTGAGCGAATGCGAAGGATCTTCATAGAAAATATTATTGACTATGAAGAACATGAAGTTCTTGAAGGGGTTTTACTAAGGAAATAAATCAAAAATTTATCTATTAAAAATGCCACGGATGGAATAAGATAAATAGTTGATTGCTTTTAGTTTTGGCTTTGCCATTTTAAGGATAATGAAAATGAATTTCTGTTAATTTGACTAATTATGCTTTTGAGAACTTTTTTACTACTGATTTTTTTATCGCTCTGTGCTTTTCTTATTTTCTTCGACTGGAAAGAGATAGTTCACCACTTTGAAACAGGTATGCCTATACCTGTCAGTCAAAAAGAAGTGATCAAACAAAATAATGATGTAACCAGAGAACATATCCAGCAAAGATTAAACAAATTAACTCATCACAAATCAGACAACTATTCAAATTTATATTTTCCGGATTTGAATTTCAGAAGTTGTATACAAAAACTCAAACGATACAAGCCTGAACAAATTCAACATCTGGATTGCAGCAACCAAAATATTAAAGATATCACTGGCATAAATCATCTCAGCAATTTAATAAGTTTGGATTTGTCCGGAAATCAAATTGAAAGCATTCATTTAAGTGGCAACCAAATACTTCAAACAGTAAACATCAGCCAAAATAAACTAAAAAATTTAAGTGGTTTACCGAAAACCTTGGTTGAACTAAATGCTAACAACAATAAACTCGAATATTTAAAAATTGAAGAAACACCAGAGTTAAGAAAACTACAGATCGCAAATAATTTTCTAATTGATTTTTCCATTGATGCACCCAATCTTGAGTTGTTGGATATCAGAAATAATCAATTACTTAAAGTTGAATTAAAAAATCAAAAGAGTTTAAAAACATTACTCTTGGCTGACAATCAATTAAGTTTATTCAAGATCGATGGATTTCAAAATATTAAATACATTGACTTGAGAAACAATCATATAAACCGTTTTGAAAACTCGTTCATAGAACATTACTTTACTCTGTTTATGGACGGAAACGGTAAATTCTCTGATAATGGTCAATTCAAACTCACATTTCCCAAAGCACATATAATCACTCAAGATCTTCCTGGAAAAGATTTTCCAGATTCAGTTCTGCGTGATTGTATCGCTTTACACCTTGAAACAACTATCGATAAAATTCAATCAATCAATTGCTATGAAGCTAGCCAAATAATTAATGGAGGGAATAAAATCCAAGACACTACAGGCCTAGAACACTTGGTATCACTCAGGTATCTCATCATGGATAATCAGGATATTAGTAGCATAGATTTAAAACCTTTCGATAAACTGGAAAACATCAATCTTAGCAACAATAAACTTTCAACTATTGATATCGCTAACAATTTCCAGCTAACTAATGCTGATTTTTCAAATAATTTAATAGAGAACTTTAGTACAGAAAATCTACAATTAAGAAGATTAAATCTAAGCCATAACAAACTGAATGAAATCAATCTGGATGGAGTTCAAAATTTACGTGACCTAAATTTAAGCCACAATGATTTACAACAGGTTGATATTTCATCACTTGTAAAATTAAGAAGTTTAAATATCGAAAACAATAAACTTAAAGATATTGAGTTGGAAAATATTCCTTATTTGAAAGGTGTTAAACTAAATAACAATCCTTGGTCAGAAGCAGCATATCGTTATTTCCAACAGCGATTTTATAATACTTCTAAATCACGGAATGATTCGATGTTCAAAGGTCAGATAAGCATTCCCAAAGTTTTTGCTGCTGCTGAAAATACTTTTCCTGATCCGGGGTTTCGTCGTTGTGTGACTAAACATGTGAATGATGCGATAGAAAACTCCGTTAATGTCATAATTCATCTAAGTTGTCAAGGTCGTGCTATCAAAGATATTACCGGCATTGAAACAATGCCTCAACTCGAAGCAATTTCTCTAACATCATCTTACATTAATGAACTAGATTTAAGCATTTATAAAAAGTTGGTCTCACTGAGACTAAGAGAGACAAAAATCAAACATTTGGATTTATCTGGAAATCCATTATTGAAATCACTCGAATTACAAAGTAACCAAATAGAATCAATTACATTCAATAAAAACCAAGATATAATTTATATGGATGTCAGTAATAATAATTTAAAAGAGCTGAATCTACATTCCATGTCTAGTTTAGAAAAATTATTCGCACATAATAATCAATTAAAGATATTCAGTCATGCAGAATATCCAAACATGACTTTGCTAAAACTGTCAAATAATCAACTTTCAAGACTGAACACCAACAGCTTCAAAAGTGTTAAATATCTGTACCTTGATAACAACCAATTCACTCATATAGATTTAATACCTTTAACACAACTAGAAACATTGATTATCAATAACAATTTATTAAATCAACTCGATTTATCAACTGCTATTAAATTGAATGGTGTTTATATTTACGATAATCCATTACCAAAACTAGATTTAACTCATGGAAACTTCGAGTCAGTTAGGGTTGATTTGTTACAATATGGATACTTAAAACAAACTCATCAATTAGAGATTTTTGATTACGAAGAAAATATTGAAAAAGGTCGATATAAATTTCTGAAAAAAAAAGTTTACTGAATAATCAAATCAGTTATTTCAGCCAACCCTTTTCAAATGAACCAATAACAACGAAACGGCAGCTGGAGTCATTCCTTGAACACGGGTGGCTTGCCCGATAGTTTGGGGTTTGATTTTTATCAGTTTTTCGGTGAGTTCGGCACTCAGACCTGTGACGGATTGATAATCGAAATTATCAGGAATCGATTTGTTTTCCTGTGCTTTGGATTTTTCGATCTCAAAAAGCTGACGTTCCATGTATCCGGCATATTGGGCGTGAATTTCTATCTGATCAACAACTTTTTCATCTTGTAGATTGTTGGTTAAACCTTGAATTTCAGCCAGCATGGTGTAATTCATTTCAGGGCGTCTGAGCAAGTCATAAACCGTGACTTCCTTGGTTAAGGGAATTTCGGGATATTTTCCGGCAAATGCTTTGCCCAGTTCATTATGTGGTGTTAACCAAATTGATTGTAAATATTGCAATTCGGTATCAATCTTGGCTTTTTTCTTAGTAAAAAACTGCCAGCGTTCATCATCAACCAAGCCTAATTCACGGGCTTTTGGAGTGAGTCGCATATCGGCATTATCTTCACGTAACAATAAACGATACTCGGCACGGGATGTGAACATCCGATAAGGCTCGTTGGTGCCTTTGGTGATGAGATCATCAATTAAAACGCCGATATACGCTTCAGAACGAGTCGGACACCAGCCGTCTTTACCGGCTGCCTTACGAGAAGCATTCATACCAGCAATCAGACCTTGAGCACCAGCTTCTTCATAGCCGGTTGTGCCATTAATCTGCCCGGCAAAGAACAATCCTTCAACATATTTGGTTTCCAGAGTGTCTTTTAATCCTCTGGGGTCAAAATAATCGTACTCAATCGCATATCCTGGACGGGTGATAAAAGCATTTTCAAAGCCACGAATGGAACGAATAAAATTCAACTGCACATCAAATGGTAAGCTGGTTGAAATGCCATTGGGATAAAGTTCGTTAGTTTGCAAACCTTCGGGTTCAACAAAAATCTGATGCGAGTTTTTGTCGGCAAAACGCATGATTTTATCTTCAATCGACGGACAATATCTTGGACCTGTTCCCTCAATCACACCTGAATACATTGGTGAACGATCCAAACCGCCACGAATAAATTCATGAGTTTGCTCGTTGGTGTGGGTGATATAGCAGGAAACCTGTTGCGGATGGTCTTCGAGCTTGCCCATGTAGGAAAAAACCGGCATTTTTTCATCGCCCGGTTGTTCTTCCATAACACTAAAATCCACACTATTGCCATCGATTCGGGCTGGTGTTCCGGTTTTTAACCGCCCAACCTGAAATGGAAGTTTGCGTAATTTTTCTGCCAATGCCTTTGCCGGCGGATCTCCGGCTCTTCCGCCTTGGTGATTGGAAAGTCCAATATGTATTTTTCCATCCAGAAATGTACCAACAGTCAGAACAACCGTTTTGGCAGAAAAATCAAGCCCATTTGTGTGATACAGGCTGTGACCTTTCCATCTTCAATTACTAAATCATCAACCGCTTGTTGAAAGATTTCCAGATTAGGTTGGTTTTCAACCGATTTACGAATAAACGCCTTATACAAAGCTCTGTCGCATTGAGCACGAGTGGCACGGACCGCAGGTCCTTTGCGGGAATTAAGAGTTCGCCACTGAATACCGGCATGGTCGGTGGCACGAGCCATAATTCCGCCCATGGCATCAATCTCTTTAACAAGATGTCCCTTACCAATTCCGCCAATTGCCGGGTTGCAGCTCATTTGTCCAATGGTTTCGATATTATGCGTCAATAACAGTGTTTTAGAACCCATACGAGCCGCCGCCAATGCAGCTTCTGTACCCGCATGGCCACCACCAACAACTATAACATCAAATTCTTTATCGTAAATCATGTCGGCATTTTATCATTATCAATTAACTATCTATCAATAAATGCTAAATAATAAGATGAAATCCATTCAAATATGATATATTTTTCGTAATCATGAAGATATTATACCTAAATATTGTTTGTTTATTTATCTGCGCAAATTTATACGCAGACCAAACTATTTGGTCGAAAAAGACATTCTCGGACCTTCTATGGATGGACCTGTTTCTGTTGTAACAGCCCACATCAATAATGATACTCTCAAGGATTTGGTTGCCATTTCAATTGATGACGGGAATGTGCGCTGGTATGAAAATATAAACAATCAATCCTACTCAGAACATTATATTTTCACTAATGCACCCGGAGCTATTGCTCTGAAAACAGCCGATATGGACAATGATGGCGATACTGATGTGATTGTTGCATCCTATTTTGATAATTCAGTGAGGTGGTTTGAAAATACAACAACCTCTAAATGGATTGAGCATGTTATCAGTGACCAGGTCATGATTGCAACAGCCATTGATGTGGGAGATTTTAACGGTGATGGCCTGACTGATGTTGTTTCCGGTTCTTTTGAAAAAGAGGCCGTCTATCTGCATATTCAGAACAATGACGGAACATTTTCTCAACAAACAGTTGGATCAAATATTGAAGGAATCAGAAAAATAAAAGCCGGAAAAATAAATAATGACAATCATTTGGATTTTGTTACAGCTTCAAGCTCTGATGATACCATTCGATTATTCACCGGTGATGGAAGTGGAAGTTTCAATGTTTCAGTAATAATGAATAATGCCCTTTATGTCCGTTCGGTCAATTTGGTAGATATGGATCAGGATGGCGATATGGATATTCTTTCGGCTGCGGCGGAAGATGCGGTCTATCGCTGGCATGAAAACACAGGAAATGTTTTTATCAATCATACTTTGCCATTTTCCGCGACCGGACCTTATGATATTGCTGCTGCAGATTTGGATGGCGATGGCGATGTGGATGTTGTGGGCAATTCCACCAGTGACGGGATTATGCGTTGGTTTGAGAATGATGGTTCATTTGTGTTCAGCGAACACATTATTTCCAATAATCTCGATGGACTGGTGTCTGTTTTTATTGATGATGTCAACAATGACGGAACTCGGGACATTATTTCTGAAACCTATTTTGACAAAAAAATCCGAATCTTCAAAAACATCAACAATTCGTTTATTGATACAATCGCTTACAGCAAAATTGCAGAACATTCCACATCAGTTTCAGCAGCGGATTTTGATAATGACGGTGATTTGGATATTGCCAATTGTTCGTTTGAAGATGATACGGTCAGATGGTTGGAAAATAAAAATGGCAATTATATCGAACATATTATTTATGAAAATGTCGATGGAGCACGAACACTGGTATCGGTCGATTTGGACAATGATGGAAACATTGATGTTCTCTCAAGCGGTGCTTGGGATGATACGTTTTGGTGGCACCGGAATTTAGGAGAAGGACGTTTCAAGAGCAAATCTATTTTTACCAATGCGAATAATGCATCGGGAATCTATGCAGCAGATATTAATGGTGATGGAGTGCTCAATGTTGTTGGAGCATCCAGTTTGGATGATTCCATTCGTTGGTTTGAGCAAATTGACGGAGAATTCATCCCTCATTTGGTCAGCGACACTTCGGATGGTGTGATATCCGTTCACGTTAATGACCTTGATAACGACAATGACAATGATATTATTGCTGCAACTTATTTTGGCAATGGCATTGAAGTGCATGAGAACAACGGAAGCGGGCAATTTACCAAGCATTTGATATTTTCTCAGGCAACCCGAGCCTATTTTGTTCGCTCTGAGGATATGGATGGTGATGGCGATATTGATATTGTTTCAGCCTCAAAAGATGATGATAGCATTCGTTTATTTGAAAATATTGGTAACTTGCAATTCAACACTCATCTCATATTCAACAATGCGGATGCAGCTCATTCGGTCGATTTGAAAGATATGGATAATGACGGTGATTTTGATATCATTAGTGGCTCAGGAGTCGATAAAACCATCCGTTTATTCAGAAATGATGGCAATCTGCAATTTTCTACTGAAACTATTTTCAATAATGCCAACGGATTGCAATCTGTTTTTGCAGCGGACATGAATGGCGACGGACTTTCTGATATACTTTCGGCTTCTTATCACGATGATTCTGTTCGTGTGTTTACACAAGACACAATTATTTTTGCCAATGGTTTTGAAGCGGAGTGAATAAATGATTATCCAGTGGTTTCCCGGGCACATGCATAAAGCCCGCAAAGAAATCAAACAACGATTACCAGATGTTGATGTTGTTATTGAAATTTTGGATGCCCGTATCCCTTTCAGCAGCCAAAATCCATTGTTGACGGAAATTGCCGAACACAAACCCAATATCAAAGTTTTGAACAAACTGGATTTAGCCGATGAAGAAACCGTCAAAATCTGGCAGGAACATCTGGAACAAAACGAAAACATCAAAACCATTGCGCTCAGTTCCACAGAACCCGATAAAATTAAAACTATTGATGAATTATGCCGTAAAATTGCTCCGAATAAAGGTGAGCATCAGTTCATCTCGGCGATGATTATGGGAATCCCTAATGTTGGCAAATCAACCATCATCAATATTCTGGCAAACCGCATCGTTGCAAAAACAGGTAACGAACCCGCTGTAACCAAAGGTCAACAACGCATTAAAATTTCTGAGGATATAGTTTTATTTGATACTCCGGGAATGCTCTGGCCTCGGATTCGCCATGAAAACTGGGCACTGAAACTGGCTATTACCGGCGCGATAAAAGAAACAGCTATCAATTACGAGGATTTGGCTTTTTACTTTGTCAGATACTTGTATCACAATCATCCTCATGTTTTACAGGAACGCTTCGATTTACAGAATTTATCTGATGATGAATACACATTATTGGAGCAAATTGGTGCCAAACGTGGTTGTTTAAAATCAGGCAGAATGCTTGATTTGCAGAAAGTTTCTGGCATTCTGATAAATGAATACCGTAGTGGCAAACTCGGGAATTTCTGCCTTGAAACACCTGAAGATATTCAAACAGAGCTTCAACAAGCCGATGAAAATGACCGCATTCGGGAAGAGAAAAAAGAAGCTCGAAAAGCCAAAAAGAAATAGCTCTGAAATCTAAAATTATTTTGGTAAATAACCCAGAGGATTGACAGGTTGTCCATTCTTGCGGATTTCAAAGTGTAATAAAGCAGTTCCACTCGGATTTGTTCCACTTTTTGCAATGACTTGTCCTTGTTTAACCGTTTCACCTTCTTTCACCAAGCGCTTGGAATTATGTGCATAAGCACTTAAAAGATTGTTTTCATGCTTGATAATTATCAGCTCACCATAACCTCGCAATCCGTCACCGCTATAGACAACTGTTCCACTGTTGGATGCCAGAACCGATTGGTTAAGTGCAGCGGCAATATCAATGCCTTTTCTGGAAACATCACTGGCTAAGAATGTTTTAATCACCTTGCCTTTTATTGGCCAAATCCATTGGCTGTTTGAAGTCGGAAGCGGTGGTTCTTGGTAAACCACAGGTTTTGTTGTTGTACTTGTTGTATTATTTGGTTTATTGTTCGGTGGATTAGAAATTGGTTGTTTTATAGGTTGTTCTATGGGCTGTTTCACCGGAGTTTTGGTGGTTTGTTGAGCGACATTTGGTGTTGTGCTTAGCGGTTTTTTATTGTTGGTTGTTTGCGGTTTCTTTTGTGAAGAGGTTTGAGCAACTTTACCCGACAATTTGATTCTTTGTCCTGGGAAGATTCTATAAGGTGATTTAATATTATTGATTGCTGCCAAGGTTTTGTAATCTATTTCATTTCGGAAACCTATGGAATATAAAGTATCTCCTTTTTTTACCGTTACAAATTTTTTGTTATATTTTTTCTGACTGGAATGACGGATATGGCTTTGTGCTCTTTTATTGTTTCCGTATGCATCAGAGACCGGAGCCGGTTTATGTTTCGAGCAGGAACTGAGAACTAAAATACTAATGAAAACTGTAAATAATGCAGTTTTCATTTGCGCACAGTTCCTTGCAAAAACGGAACAAACATGACTGCACTGATAGTCTCTTCGGTATAGCCATTTGCTGTTTTTGTCACTTTAATCAGGTTTTGTTTCTTGTCATCTCCAACCGGAAGAATCATCACTCCGTTTTCTTTCAATTGGGAGACTAACTTTTCAGGAATTTGTGGAGGAGCGGCTGTAACAATGATGGCATCAAACGGAGCCTCACTCTGCCAACCGTCAAAGCCATCACCGGTTTTGGTGCGAATATTCCGATAACCCACCTGAATAAAACGCTTTCTGGCAACTTTTGTCAGTTCATCAATTCTTTCAACGCTGAAAACCTGTTTAATCAATCGTGATAAAACTGCAGCTTGATAACCTGAACCGGTACCGATTTCCAAAACTTTTTCGGGTTGGTTTTCAATCAGAATTTCGGTCATTTTGGCAACCACCCAAGGTTGGGAAATCGTCTGTCCGAATTTTATTGGCAAGGCGGTATCTTCGTAAGCCTTATGAGCAAGAGCCTCGTCCATAAAAATATGACGTGGAACAATCGACATGGCTTTCAAAACATCTTCATTGCTGATGCCCTTTTCTCGCAGACGCTCAACCATGCGATTACGGGTTCTCTGAGATGTCATGCCAATGCCGGAAGCGGTGTTCATACGATTTTTTCACTCCACTGCTTCAATTCATCCATGAGCGAATATTTCGTCATATCAACCTGCATCGGCGTTATAGATACATAACCTTGGTTGATGGCATGAAAATCGGTTCCTTCTCCGGCATCAGCTTCAGGACCGGCAACGCCAATCCAATAAATTTTCCGACCTCGGGGATCAGTGTCTTTGACAGTATTTTCTGCTTTGTGTCGATTACCAAAGCGAGTGACTTTAATGCCTTTAACTTTTTCCAATGGTAAATTCGGGAAATTAATATTTAAAATTGTATCTTTCGGAAGTGGATTGCTTTGCAAATGAGTGATGATTTTCTGAACGAAATACTGAGCCGTATCAAAATACCTGTGTCTATCTTTATTATGTTCAAAAGCCAAAGAGAAAGCCACCGCTGGCAAACCCAAGTATCGACCTTCAATTGCAGCAGCAACAGTTCCTGAATAAATCACATCATCACCGAGATTGGCGGCATCATTGATTCCTGAAACAACCATATCTGGCTCTTCTTTCATGAGACCTGTCAATGCCATGTGCACACAATCTGTCGGTGTTCCGGCAACTGAATACCAATTTTCCTCAGCCTTGCTAATTCTAACCGGACGATCGAGTGTGAGAGAGTTACTTGCTCCTGAGCGATCTCGGTTGGGCGCATAAACTGTTACTTTACCAAGAGATTGTAATGCAGCTGCGAGTGCTTTTATTCCTTTTGCCTGAATTCCGTCGTCGTTACTTACCAGAAAGTGCATTGATTAAGTTGATTTTAAAACGCTACATTATAAGTTACTTTACTGAGAAGAACCAGAAAGGAAAAAACACATTTCCGAAAATTTACCACTTATCACGCAAAGATCTGAGTGTGACAAAAACCTGCTTTTCAGTTTCACATTTTATCGGTAAGTTTTTAACGATTTCATCACTATCCAGTCGTAAGAAAGTATTGATTTCTTTCTCATCGGCAATCGTGGTGGTTAAAGGGTTATTAAAAACATCGTTATGTTGACACTTTTGTAACCATTGCTTCGCAACTTGGTTAGATGGTTCTCGATTCAAAGTAAAATTAAGATTGTTTTCCAAATAATCATGACCCGGATAAACGACAACATCATCATTCAGAGTAGATAATCTATCACGAATCGTTGTGTATAAATCCTCAACATTGCCACCATTATGACAATTTCCAACTCCGGCATTAAATAGAATATCACCGCTAAAAACACATTGAGCTTTTGAGTTTTCATACAGAACAAAACACAAATGAGCAAGAGAATGTCCGGGTGTATCAAGAATTTCCAAAATCACATCTTTGCTCAATTCAATGACTTCTCCACCTTTGAAAGTTCGGCTCAATTGTGGAATTTTGCCCTTACCATTCTCATGAGCCCAAACTTCACATTGATGTTGTTCCACCAATGCAGCATTCCCCTGAGTGTGATCCCAATGCTCATGGGTGTTTATAACCGCAATCAAATTCAATTGATTTTCATTAAGAACCTGATTCACCAAATCATCATTCCAGGGGTCGATGACATAAGCATTCAATTGAGATGTTTCAATAATATAAGTGAAATTTCGTAATCTGCTGTCTGTATAGATTTGGTGAATCTTCATATTAAAAACCTAGAATGTCATTCTTAAACCGGCAATAATGCTACGTCCGGGTTTTGGTGCAATATCCTTGATGAAAGAGGCATGTTCGCGAATTTCATTATCCAATAAATTTTGTACTTTGACAAACGCCAGCGAACTGAATCTTTCACCTTCGAAAACACGGTTGATTGTTAGATTTAAATCATCATAACTCTCAGTAGGCAATTCATATTCTGCCAGCTTATGTTGAGACATCGCATGAGTATAATCCAGGTTGAACGCCCAATCACCTCTGAGCATACCAATTTCACCACCAATTCGTGCCGGTGGAATGCGTGGAACGTTGCTGCCATCATTCAATTTTGCTAATGTTTTGTCGGTAAATAATCGGTAACTCCAATTGTTTCCATAGTTATCGTTATGTTTGTACGATACATCTGCTTCAAATCCTTTAAAAGTAGCTTTTTGCTGTTGATAAATAAACACCGGAACCTCTTCTACTCCATCACCGGTTTCTTGTAAGAAAATATAATCATCAATACGGTTGTAAAATAAAGCCAAGTTAAAAGTGAAGTCATTGTTTCGGTAACGGAGCCCAATATCAAAGTTGTTTGCAGTTTCTGCTTTCAAATCAGGGTTGCCGATTTCGATGGTATTGGTTGCCAAATGCGGAATCAGTTCAGATGCTCCTGATTGGTTTGAGAATAATTCTTCAGCAGTTGGTAATCTTTGAGCTGATGTTAAGTTGACCGGAAATGTCCAGTTGTCAGTTAAATTGAAAGTAGCTCCGAGTGATGCACTCAAAGCATCCTCTTTAATGGTTGACTGAATTTCGGTTTTGATTTCCTGCTTGTCATAGCGTAAGCCGAATTCCCCATGCCAGTTATCAAATTCACGTTCATCAATTGCAAAAATGCTGTAATTTTTTGTTTGTGAAGGAATGATAAATGCCTCGTCTCCCAAAGCTGAGAAATCACGGTTGGAATACTGAAATCCGAACACGCCTGAAAGATCCGCCAAACTTCCATGAGTCAGCTCCATTCTTAGCTCCTGTGCCTCATTGGAAAAAACCGTTCCGATTTCTTCTCCTTCCAGTTCAGCATGTTGATAATCAGTATCCGAATAATGTGTTTTCAGTGATTTGAAAAATTCTGATTGTGAAAAATCGTGCTTGCCTTTGATGTTCAAAATTGACTTTTGCATATCAATTCGAACCACTTCTTCATCATGTTCGTCACCACCTTCATGGTCATCACCTTCTTCTTCATGTTCATGAGCATGTCCCGGAATTCCATAATTACGGTTCAAATCTGAATAAGAGATTCCCCAGTATCCATTGTCATTGAACAATGAAAACCCAACATTATATCCATCGGCTCTAACTGAAGTATTTTCCAGCACACCACTAAATTCTTTATCCATTTCCTCCTCATGCCCTTCAGCTTCGTGAAGAATTTCGGACTCGGCATTGGATGGGATTTGATAATCTCCTGTGGATAAATCAAAATAACTAAAATGGGACATTAAGTTTTCACTCAAAGCGGAATTGAGACTTAAAACACCGGCACGTTCTTTCATAGTGCTATCAGATGCTCTGAATTCGACACCACCGTTGATACCATCAAAATCGGTGGTCGCAATGATTTCATCCAAAACATTCACCACACCACCAACAGCTCCACCGCCATAAAGCAGAGTTGCCGGGCCTTTTAAAACTTCAACTTGTTTAGCAAGCAATGCTTCGGAACTAATCCAGTGATCAGGACTCACAGTCGCTGCATCTTGAAGTGCAATATTGTTACTTAAAACGCTCACTCTGGGACCTTGCTGCCCGCGAATTACAATCTGTCCAGAACCTGCACCAAAACTACCTGAATTAACGCCCGTCACTTTATTTAGGGTTTGCTCCATGCTCAAAGAACGATCCATAATCAGTTGTTCTTCGCTCAAAATCGTTGCAGGAGTTGTCATTTTAAGAACATTATGTTCTAAAGGATTCGCTGTGACGACAATTTCTTCATAATCGAGGTTGCTGAGTTCAATAACAACAGGTTGGTTTTCCTGAAAATTGATATTGATATTGTAATGAGATTCTCTTGAGCCTTTGATATCGACTAGATATTTACCGTATTCAAGATTCTCAAATGTGAAATTTCCGGTTTCATCGGAAATTGTGGATTTTTCTTCTGTTGGGATGACAATTTCAACCCCTGATAAAGGTGAACCATTGTCACTGATTGTGCCTTTCACTGTTGCTGCATCGGCAAAACTACCGGATACAGCCAATACAAATAATAAATTTTTTGTGTTCATGTGTTTTCCTGTTCTTCATTGATTTAATTTTTAATTTATTAACTAATGACTAACAATCAGCACATGTTGTAGTTGTGTCTGATTGTTATGAAATCAACACAGGAGGGGCACGAGATTGGTAAAAACTAAAGGAAACAATACCTTCAGTTTCAATTTCTTGGAAAAATGTATTGTAACTTTCTGAGTCAATAAAAATCTCAACCTCAAAAGCAATATCCGTAAAAGCATTTGGGGTCACAATACATTGCACACAGGCAATGTCATTGTAATCAAACAGATGCTGAATTTGATGTTGTGATGTTTGAAATTGAATGGCACAAACAGCAGCAATAACAAAAACCAAACGAACCAGCGTCAGTTTGTTTTTTATTGTATGCAAATATTGTTTGTTCATTTTGAAAAATTATTAACCTAAAGCTACACTCTAATTATGGTGCTAATTCTTATAAATGCAAGCAGTTGATTTATTTGACCTCATAAAATAAAAAACCTGCAAAATTTTCATCTTGCAGGTTTGAGCATAATTGCTATTACAACAAAACTATGGTGAAAAATTCTCTCTGTCAACGGCTATGGCATCAATGATGTCAATATCAATTAACAATGGTAAATAGGAATTCACCAGATAGGAGAACAATTGATTGACATAATACACACCTGTGGTGATGTCTCCACTCTGACCACCCGGTATAACTTGATCCATGATTGGGCCCATTGGTGTCATTTCGCCGACAAAACGTCTTGCAGGACCGTGATTGTACATAAACTCGTTCAAACCATCCGCTCGGATACTATGACTGGAAGCATCCAGAACCTGATAACCACCAGATCTTGGAACACCTCTCAAACCATCAACTGTGCTGAAACCAAACAAACCGTTTGGCACAGATAAACTATCTCCCAAAGTGTGATCGAAACTAATTCGATGCAGTTTACCCCAACGATAATCCATAATGTTTGTAGAGTTTGCAAATGCTGGTGCAAAATCATCACTCGCCAGCATATTCAATGCCTGAACCAGACTTCCTAATAGGACATAATCACGAGCATCTTCGCGAGTTGGTGCTTGTGGATTGGTGAAGAAGTTGATACCTGATGCACCATAACCTTGATTGGTATCAAAGTTATCGAGTAAGTTCTTAAATCCGTTAAAAGCATATTTGCTGCCAGGTAATTGCGGAGCAAGCAAATCCTGCCCAATTGCAGCATCATATCCTTTAATCGTTGCATCAATGGTATTTTGTACAGCCATTGAACGCCATGCAGAATAAATCGTTGCAGCAACTGAGTTATTGATTTCAGTTTCACTTGGTTCGCTCAAAGCAAATGGATTTTCAAAAGGATCATAACCCTCTGCCAACCCTGTAGGCATTGAATAATCCCACATGCTTAGTTTTTCGATACTGGATAAAACTCTTGGGTCTGCTAAGAACTGTTGGATTCCCGGCCATGCATCATTGCTGCTTGCATTATTAAACGCATTTAAAATATGTGGAACAATTAACTCAGCATCCATGGACTGATTATTCGCTTGCCACATTTTCATATCAAACGAATCAACTTTTCCACCATCGGCCATAGCATTTTCCATCAAACGATCCAAACGGCCCATACGATAGGTTGAATAACCGCCTTGAGAGATGTAATACAAACCACCACCCGGACGCAGTTGGTTCAGAACATTGTTATCTAGTGAAACCCCGATTGGATCATTGTTTGCATTACCAAACCAACCTCTTTCTGGGTTTTCCCAATGAGGCATTTCCGCTTCAGGAATAATTTCATATTTTGATGCTTGATTCGGTTGCGGGTTATCAACAGCCAACCACTCATTCAAATGATTTCCTGATCCATCACGGATAAACATTGGCGGAGCTCCATCAGGAGCCATTAGCGTTTGTAAATCTTCGCGAATTGGTACTTCTGCACCGGTATAATAGGCAATATTTCCATAAATATCCGCTACACCAAAGTTCTGCGAACCAACATCAAATTTAGTTGTGGCATCACGGAACTCATGAATATCACGAGCTCTTGCCATGTCTAAAAAGGCTTCCAGTTCATGAGTTGCCTCAAATCCGGTAAACTGCATGGAAACTGCACGATTATTCTCTGAATCAATACTCAAAATCGGACCATTGCTTCTTCTTGGAACTACAAATGTGATTCCACCGGCGTCATAACCAATATGTTGGTCTTCAACATTATCCATCACACCATCTCCAATTTGGTTGGCATAATAGACTTGGAAAATCCACTCAATAGGTTCTTCCTGACCTTGATAAACAGTATGAGTCGGCAAGCCGAAAATATTAGTTTTAATATCTTCAAAGTAAAAATCGGTTTCATCAACCGGGTGAACCGTACTTCCCCAACACAAATACTGGTTACAACCTTGTGCAATCGCAGGAGCACCTGGGAAACCAACACCGGCAGCATTAAACTCACCTTCAGCATATAAATGAATCGGGTAAAAAACAGACGGATAATTGAGGCTTAAGTGCGGATCATTGGCAACCAAAGGATAACCGCTTTCAGTGTTAGAACCAGAAACCGCCCAGACATTCGAGCCTTTATCAAAGGTGCCATCATTTTTCAGTTTTTTCAAATGATTGTCGTTCGTCCAGGTGTTGAAAATCTGCTTCGCCAGATTGATGTCAGTTTCAGAATACTGTGTGAAATTTTTCGTATCCATCTTTTTGTTACCTGACAAAATCGCTCCGCCAATAGATTCTAAAAATCCCGGAACAGTCACACGGTCATCCGGTGGTGCTGAACGATACAAATCTTCCATAAACAAAGCCGTACCATCAAAACCGGCTAATGCTCCAACCTGTTGGAATGTTCCCAAAGCAATGGTCCAGTCCACCTCTTCTAAATCATTTGATAAATCAAACGCTAGTAATTTAACAATTGCCAAAGAATCTAACGGTGACCAGCGTTCGACAGATGTGAGTTCCAGACCTGCGTATTCAATTGGTAATGGATTTTCAGCTAACCATGCATTCACACCATTAGCGTAAGAACGAAGTATCACCTTCATCTCATCAGATGCTTCCATATAACTTCTGATAGCAGCTCTGGAAAAACCAATTGTTCTTAACTGAATGTCTGCTGATAAACCTGCTGAACCGACTAGTTCAGCCACCGTACCATTTGCCAGTCTTCTGGTATAGTCCATCTGAAACAATCTGTCTTTTGCATGCTGATAGCCATTCATAAAAGCCATATCAGCCAAAGATGATGTTTTTATGGTAGGAATTGATGTCTCTGGATACATCACCTCAGCCGGGTTCATCAAACCATTGAGTGGTACTGCATCTCCTGCCAGAACACCGCTTGAAAACGAAAGTCCCATAGCACTGATTAAAATTCCTCTTTGAATCAGATTTGCAGGGCGAAATCTTTTTATTTTATTATTCATTAAATTGTCCCCTAAATTGGATTTAAAAAATATTGACATTTCATAAAGTGAAAATCCCTATGATTCTAACATATTTTCTCTGGACATTGGGGCTATTTTGTTGAGATTAAGCTTTACAAAAGGCGAGTTTATTCTACTTACAAAAAAACACCGAGTTGATTTCACAAATCGGTGTTTTGAGAAGTTTAGCTTAAAAAGAGACTTATTCTACTTTTTTGAATTTGTAGTAGTTGGTATTCAGATATTCAACAACGTTTTCTTCATCTTCTTCAAACCAACCCAGTTCGGTCATCATCACGCAACGATGAACTTGCTTTTTCAAGGCTTCCAAATCATTCACTTTACGTTCTTCTGCCGGACGTGTGAATACAGAACTATCATGACAGGCGACACAATCATTCTGATAGAGAGATTCTCCTTCTTCAATGTCAGCGGCATTGACTGAAACCGACAATGAAACCATCAATAAACTGCTTAAAGCAATATTTTTCTTTAAATTCATAGCGTTGCCCTCGTTATTAACAAATTGTTGAAAATATATTAAACCACAAATTCGATAAAATCAAAGAAATTAGATAAAAAACTCTTGCAATAGTTTTAGTGTTATACTAAAGTAGAACACCGTAATACACACAAAGTGAAAACTATGAAAACACAAGCGAATCAAATATTAACTGTTGTCGGTTTCTTCAGCCTTTCGATTTTATCGACTTTGGGAGTTTGTTGGGGAGTGACGGATTTGGCTTACGGAAGTTCAAAAACTGAAATTCAGGAAAAACACATTTTGAATATTGAAGTCAAAACTGAAGACTCCATTGGTATTGGCAAATCCATTCGTTTATTAATTCCTAAAACTTTATTGAAAGGATAAACTCAATGAGCTTTCAGTGGAATGACAAGGAACCAATCTATCTGCAATTGCGAGATCAAATCCGCAATATGATTTTGATTGGTGACTTAAAAGAAAACGAAGCTTTGCCATCGGTGCGACAGGTTGCTGCTGACTACCAACTCAATCCAATCACTGTGTCGAAAGCATGGCAGCATTTAGTTGATGAAGGGCTGGTTGAAAAAAAACGCGGACTTGGGATGTTCGTTATCGAGAATGCCAGAGAACAACTCATGAAATCGGATCAGGAACACTTTCTTAAAGTGGAATGGCCACAAATCGAATTACGAATAAAAAATCTTGGAATAAATATCAACACACTTATTTCATCTTTAAAAGAAGTTGCAGGGGAAAATAAATGACAATTGCATCACAAGACATTGTCAATGCAGTCGGTTTATCAAAAAACTATGGTAAATTCAAAGCACTGGACAATGTAAACATTAATATTGGAAAGGGGAAAATTGTTGGTCTGATTGGGCCAAATGGCGCGGGGAAAACCACTTTATTGAAATCATTACTTGGCTTAACATCTTACGATGGTGATTTGCAAATTATGGGGTTGAACCCTTTTAAGCAAAGAGCTCAGTTGATGGAAGACATTTGTTTTATTGCGGATGTTGCTGTTTTACCGGACTGGATTAAGGTTTGCGAGTTGCTTGATTTTGTTGAACAAACACACGCTAAGTTTTCCAGAGAAAAAGCGGAAGGTTTTCTTAAGTCAACTAAAATTAAGAACAACCAGAAAGTAAAGTCTATGTCCAAAGGCATGGTGGTACAATTGCATCTGGCAATCGTTATGTCGATTGAAGCCAAACTTCTGGTTCTCGATGAACCAACCCTAGGTCTGGATATCATTTATCGTAAAGAGTTTTACGATAATCTTCTCAATGATTATTTTGATCATGAGAGAACAATCATCATCACCACTCATCAAGTCGAAGAAGTGGAACACATTTTGACAGACTTGTTATTTATCAAAGACGGAAAAATTGTTCTTGATTCCAGCATGGAAGAACTGACAGCCGATTATCTGGAAGTCATGATGCCATCCGAGAACTATGAAGATGGAATGAGTTTCAACCCATTAACTGTGAGAAAAATATTCGGAAAATATGTCATGCTGTTTAAAAATGTCAATCGTGGTGAGTTATCCGCTTTAGGTGAAGTGCAAAGACCGGGAGTGGCTGATCTCTTTGTGGCGTTGCTGAAAGATGGAGGTTTATCATGATTAAAACAATGAAAGCATTGGTCAGAAGAGAATTCTGGGAAAATCGCGGGGCTTTTGTCAAGACACCAATTATTGTTGGGATTGTATTCTTGGTTTTAACAATAGGTGCTTATATTACTACATTGGTTCTTTCCAAGAAAACAGGTAGTGACGAAATACTAAAGGATGGAGTTTTGGAGTTAGCAAGTATTGAGTCTGGAAAATTAGGAATCTTTTGGGATATGCAAGTGTTATCAAGCTCCACTTTGTATTTCATGATTTTATTTTTCATCATTTTCTTTTATCTTCTAGGTTCGTTATTTGATGACCGCAAAGATCAAAGTATTTTATTCTGGAAATCATTACCGGTCAGCGATGCACTAACAGTATCATCAAAACTTTTAACAGCTTTACTCTTTGCACCATTGGTTTTTATGGGGATTTACGTCATTGTATTTTTTGCTGAAATGATATTATTCTCTATTATTTTGATGATTCACGGGCTCAACCCCATAAAACTAGTGTGGATACCAATGAACTATTTTGCAACTTTTAAACTTCTGTTTCTTGGAATTGTTGCCAAGATGCTTTGGGGATTGCCGGTTTATGGTTGGTTAATGTTTAGTTCTGCTGTCAGCAAAAGGAGACCATTTTTATTTGCTGTACTAATACCATTGCTTGTGAGTGCAATCTGGTATTGGATAAATATACTGACTTTCAAATTTACTGATTGGAGTATGTTTAAAGAGCCTTTGAGATATTTATCACACGGTTTGTTTCCATATGCATCAACTGATTGGAAAGGAGAAAAGTTTCGTTTTGAAATAGAAGATGGCTCAACCATTAATGCAATCACTGACGGAATGATAAATTCGATGTTTGGTACTAAGATTGTTTATGGTGCTATTTTCTTTGCAGTCTTCTTCACCCTGTCCATTTGGATAAGAAGATATAGAAATACAATCTGATTTCGCATAAAATACCAAAAGTCACTGAAAAAGCGACAGTTTCTATGTCGCTTTTTTATTGTAAAGCATACTGAATCGATTCTTAAAAAACAATCTATGGCAAATCATCTTAAAATTTTTCACTTGAATGGTTTTCAGATGCGTCATGGTGGAGAAATCAATCAGGGAATTCTCGCTTACGAAACCTGGGGGCAACTCAACGAAGACAAGTCAAATGCCATTTTGATTCTCACCGGTTTATCAGCCGACTCGCACGCGGCCAGCCACAATGAAAAAGACACAGCCGGTTGGTGGGAATACATGATTGGCCCCGGAAAAGCGATTGATACGGATAAATGGTTTGTATTTTGTGCCAGTTCCCTAGGCAGTTGCAAAGGCTCAACAGGGCCGTGTTCACCAAATCCTTATACCAAACAGGCTTATAAATTCACATTTCCTGATCTGACTCTGGAAGATATTGCCAACTCAGCGCTTTCAGCAATTCAATCACTAGGAATATCGCAACTGGCATGTGTGATTGGACCCTCGATGGGAGGTATGTCGTCTTTGGCATTGATATTACAGCATCCACAATGCACTCGACACATGATTAACATAGCAGCCGGTTGCCATTCCGAACCTCTAAGTACTGCCATAAGATCGCTGCAACGCGAGGCAATTTTACTGGATGAAAACTTTAACAATGGCAATTATTCCAGCGATGAATGGCCAACCAAAGGGATGAAACAAGCCCGCAAACTTGGAATGCTATCATATCGTTCAGGACTAGAATGGAAAGACCGTTTCCCCAGAAAACTCCGCCAACGACCGCACAAACCTTTTGGTATCGAATTTCCTGTTGAAAGTTATTTAGAGTATCATGCAGAAAACTTTATCCACAAATTTGACCCTATGAGCTATATCTATCTATCACGGGCAATGGACTGGTTTGATGCTTTTGATTATGCAAAAACCGACCGATGCAACCCATTCAAAAATGTTGAATTACAATCCGCTTTAGTTATGGGAGCAAAAACCGACTTGCTATTCCCTTCTCACCAACAAAAAGAAATTGCCGAATTATTGTCGAAAACCGGCTGCAATTCCACACTCAAAATCACCGACTCCATTCAAGGCCACGATGCATTCTTGGTCGATGAAGAAAATTATTCAGCAGAGATTGCTGAGTATTTGAATCAATTAGAAATTTAATTTCAGACCTGTCTTTTAGAGGAACTGTTCATACTTATCAGAAGCTAAGCATTAAGTTTTTTGCAGTTTTCCTCAAAAAACTGTAAAATCCCCCGGCAATTTCAAACAAGGAGAAAAAATAATGATAACAAAAGAAGAAATTGTTTCAAACTGGCTGCCAAGATACACAGGAACGGAGCTCAAAGATTTTGGCAAGTACATTTTGCTCACCAACTTTTCCGATTATGTTTACCGGTTCTGCAAACACACCGGAGCAGAAATTCAGGGTGAAAACCGTCCTATGAGCAATGCCACACATGATGGCATTTCAATCATTAATTTTGGCATGGGTTCTGCGAATGCCGCCACGGTGATGGATTTGCTCAGTGCGATTCAGCCCAAAGCCGTATTATTTTTGGGAAAATGTGGTGGTTTAAAAAAGAAAAATAATCTCGGTGATTTGATTCTGCCATTGGCCGGAATTCGTGGCGAAGGAACATCCAACGACTATTTACCCCCGGAAGTTCCTGCATTACCATCGTTCAAATTGCAAAAAGCGGTTTCCGCTACTATTGCTGATTACGATAAAGATTATTGGACAGGAACGGTTTTCACCACCAATCGTCGGGTTTGGGAACACGATGAGGAATTCAAAAATTATTTGCGAAAATGTCGTGCTATGGCGATTGATATGGAAACTGCAACGATTTTTTCCACCGGTTTTGTCAACCAAATTCCAACAGGTGCCTTATTATTGGTCACGGATCAACCAATGATTCCTGAAGGCGTGAAAACTGAAAAAAGTGACAATCAGGTTTCCAAATCCTATGTTGATGACCATATCAAAATCGGCATTGATGCCTTGAAAGAAATTAAAAATGATGGTTCATCCATGCGCCATCTGAAATTTGGTGGTTGGGAGTAACTACGAATTATTTAATTTTTTCTACCATGAAGTGCATGTAGGACTTGAAGAACTAATTGAGTAATCCTTCATGAACTTCATGTTCTTTATGGTGAACCAGTTTACTTTTTCAGTTCTTTCCACTTGGCTTTCAAAGCTGTTTGCACCAGCGGGTTAACAAAGCCGGAAACGTCTCCATCGAGTTTGGAGATTTCTTTCACCAATGATGAAGAAATAAAACTGTATTGCTCCGCCGGTGTCAGAAACATAGTTTCCACATTGGGGATCAAACGGCGGTTCATACTGGCAAGTTGAAATTCGTACTCAAAATCCGAAACCGCTCGCAGTCCACGCAGAATGACTTTGGCATTGACTTGTTTTACAAAGTCAGCCAACAACACATCAAAGCCCATAACCTTAACATTCTTGTATGGCTTTAAAACTTCATTTGCCATATCAATACGATCCTGAAGGCTAAATGTTGGCCCTTTTCCGGTTGAATCAGCAACAGCGACAATCAGTGTGTCATAAACTTCACAGGCACGTTTCACCAAATCCGAGTGACCGTTGGTAATTGGATCAAATGTTCCCGGATAGACAGCAATTAAAGGTTTTTCAGGCATTAGTTTTCCCCGTATTTTGTTTTTGCCAGAGCTCAATTTTAACCTGCCCGGCTGACTTTGTGCGTAATAATTCCCAATTCTCCGGTAAATTCATCACTTCCTGATTGATTCCAAATTCACGATACAGCAAACCTCCATCATTAATTTTTGGCAAGCTCAGATTGGTTAGTTCGTCTATTAAATCATTGGCAAAAGGCGGATCGAGAAATATAATATCCGTAGTTTCAGTTGTATTCTGCAAAAAAGACTGCGCAGATTGATTGAAAACCTGTATGTTTTCAAAAGCAAATTCTTGAGTGATTTTATTGAGTTGCCTGGATACTTGAATGTCCATTTCGATCAAATTTACCTGTTTCGCTCCTCTGGAAGCCGCTTCGAAACCTAAAGCTCCTGTCCCTGCACAAATGTCCCAAACAGTTCTGCCCGGCAATTTCATTTGTAACCAGTTAAACAAGGTCTCACGCAAGCGATCTCCGGTTGGTCGCAATCCTTCTTTCTCAAGAACAGGAATCCTGCGACTCCGATGTGTTCCTGAAATAATACGAATTGTATGCTTAGATTTTGCCATAAATTAAGCAATTGGTTAAAATGCAACATTGTATCAAGATTTCGGATTAAACAATGCTTAAATTTTTCAAGAAAAAGGATAAAAACAATAAAGCAGATAATAAGGATAATAACGCCAGCATAGAAGACACAACTATTTCAAAGGCTGATAATACTGATATTCCGAATTCTGAACAACAAATTGATGCGGAACAAAGAAAAGCGATTGCCAGTGCAACCACACAAGTTCATGAAGATGTAAAAGAATCTGTTGAAACTAAAGTTCAAAATATTAAGGATGAAGATAAACTGGAACAAAAACTGGCGAAGTCCAGAAATGGTTTCGGTAAAAAAATGAAGCATGTGTTCTCATTCAAGAAATCTATTGATGATGATTTATTTGAAGATATTGAAACCACATTGCTGATGGCGGATGTTGGAGCACAAGCCACAATGGAAATCGTTGATAACACCGCTAAATCGGTGAAAAGACGTAAGCTGAGCGATTCGCAAGCGGTTTATGATGCTTTGAAATCGAATCTTCAAACATTAGCTGAAACCGTGCAAAAACCATTGGTTATTGATGAAAGCAAGCAACCATTCGTTATCTTGGTGGTTGGTGTTAATGGCGTTGGAAAAACAACCACAATCGCTAAATTGGCACGCAACTTTAAAGCGCAGGGCAAATCTGTCATGCTTGCTGCCGGAGATACTTTCCGTGCTGCTGCGGTGGAGCAATTGAAAACCTGGGGACAACGTGAAAACATTCCTGTGATTGCTCAATCAACCGGATCAGATTCAGCTTCGGTGATTTTTGATGCGATGAGTTCAGCAAAAGCCAAAGGAATTGATATTTTAATTGCCGATACAGCAGGCCGTTTGCACACACAATCGAATCTGATGCAGGAACTGGCTAAAATCGGACGGGTGATGAAGAAAAATGACGAAACCGCACCACACGAAACATTAATTGTCGTTGATGGCGGAACCGGGCAAAATGCGGTTTCACAAGTGAAAGAATTCAACAACTCGACTCAACTAACAGGTATTGTTATCACCAAACTGGATGGCACTGCCAAAGGAGGAGTTTTGTTTAATCTTGCCAAAGAGTTTGGGCTACCGGTTCGCTATATCGGTGTTGGTGAAAAATCATCCGACCTCAAACCATTTGTTGCTTCTGAGTTTGTTGAAGCTTTATTGGGATAAAGTCGGGGAGATTACACGTAATTTTATTTTCAATTTGATTGGAAATCCATAATTCAAATTTTGCTTGTATTTTTAACGTTACTTTGTTGCCACCCAACAAAGTAACCAAAAAAGGGTGCTCCGACATTTTGACCTCCGGTTTCCTTCGATGCTCAGATGATTTGGCGAGGTATTTGAACTCGCTTCGCTCATACAAAAATACCTCGTATTTCCAAATCATCTTGTGCGTCTCAGCGAAATGTAAGGGTGTAGAATCTTTCGAGTGATTTTAAACAACTGTGTTATTTTCGCCTTCAGAAGTCAAATTTGAACATTTGTTAGGCATACTTTTTAGCATATAATAAATTCAGATTAGATCCGCACTTAACTATAGAATTTTTAACATCTAAAACGGATTCAAGAATTTCCATAGACCAATTGACCTTCCCCCCAAAAAAAGAACCACCTATTTTTACACCAGACTTATTTTCGATTAAATCTAATGAGTATTGCTGTGTCACGAGCATTCTGTGCTTTGAAATATTTGAGAACGCTACTACATACTTAAACCAATATGAACCAATCAATTCTTTTAAATTATTCTTAAGACAAGACTCATGAAGGTTCTCAGCAACTTGTAAATATCACATTTACTTTCATCAATCTTGATTCTATAGAGACCTTGCTAGAAACACAAGAAATTTGAAAAAATGTTAAACTACCGTAGTTCACAAAATTTATTAAAATCATGTCTTGGAAACAACTTAGCCAATCAAGCTTAGCCGACTCATTAGCTAGTCACCATAAATCCCTTGAAGAACTCGATGATATTCATGAATTACTGACTGGAGTCGAATTGAAGCTCATCTGAGAGATATGTTTTCATCCAAACGAGGAGAGCTGCATGGCCTCCGCTATTAATGTTTAAAATCATGTTACTGCAACAATGGTATAGACTGAGTGATGAAGGCATGGAAAAACAATTGGCACGAGATTTATTATTTCGTCGTTTTACCGGACTTGGTTTAAGTGATGGAACACCGGATCATACTGTTATCTGGCGTTTCCATAAACTGATTGGAAAATTAAAACTGGCAGAAGTTTTATTTGAAGAAATCAACCAACAACTTTGTGAACAAAACATTATGATTAGAGCCGGAGGAGTCAGTATTATTGACGCCACAATAATCGAAGCCAAAAAATCTCGTCCTAAAAATGGAAAAAACGGTGAGAATATACAGGATAAAGATGCTGCTTATACCAGTAAAAAAGGTTCAGATGGCAAGCTCAAAACCACTTATGGTTTTAAACTTCATGGTAACAGTGATGAAGATGCCTTTTTACAAAAATACACCTGTACTGCTGCCAATGAGCATGATTCTAAACAATTTAAGAAACTGCTTACAGGAGAGGAATCTCAGGTTTATGCTGATAGTGCCTATAAAAGCAAGGAATATGATGAGTATCTTCAAAGGAATAAAATAAAAAATAAAATACACGAGCGAGCCTACCGCAACAAGCCTCTGACTGAGAAACAAAAGCAGGCTAACACATGGAAGTCTCAGATTAGAAACTGTGTGGAAAGTGTATTTGGAATATTAAAGCTTCATTATGGTCTCACTAAAGCCAGACATGGAGGATTAATGCAATTACATACATCAATAGGCTTTGCTGCCATGGCATATAACCTTAAAAGAGCGGTAAAAATACAAAATAGTTGTGCCTGAAATATGGCAAAACACCCCGATTAGCACTCAAAAAGCTAGTCGGGATTAAGAAAATCGGAACAAATAGTGGTTTTTATCGAAAATCGAAAAAATCAGAAGTTTTAATCAATCAAGCAAAGGTCTCTAATAATAAGATGTTTACTAATTGAGCAAAAATGTCGTATAGATTTCTTACTGAATTTATAAATGCAATTAAGTTTGCATCATGAGTTAATCTGGCTCTAATAAATGTCAGTTGATCTTTGGAAATACCCAAGATGTATTTTAAATTACTTTCATGTATTCCATTATCAGATTTATTAAATTGATTCATAGAATCGCGTGCAGTATAAAAATGATACATTAGCAGAGTGTAATGGTCAAGTTTTCCGGACACATTTTTAGGCTGCTTTTTAATTCGTTATATTTTTTGTTTGGTGTTGTGTATCCAATTGCTGAGTTCAGCCTTTTGTAGTTGTAAAAGTAGATATAACTCTCAACTTCAGCAATCACTGCTGGGTTCTACCCCGATTTTACGGACATTTTAGAAAAGGGTTTTTCATATTTTAATTTTTTCTCTAGTTTACGCTTTTTTACCGGATTATGGAAGCGTTCAATATAATCAAAAATATCAGCTCTTGCTTGTGATCTGGTTTTGTAGTTTCTGATTTACTCTTTCTTTTCATAACACCAAAGAATCCTTCACATGCTGCATTGTCAGCAACAACTACCAACAGCACTCATTGAGCAAATAACATTGTTATCAAATAAAAATTTCTGATAGTCATCACTGGTAAATTGGCTACTGTCAAATGTAAAATCACTGTTTCTGATTTCTCCTTTGCCACAAAGCCATCAACACTGCCTGAATCACCAGATGTGTTGTTTGGTTTTGACTCATTGACCAACCAATAACAACTTTTGAGTACAAATCAATAACAACACAAAGATACAACCAGCCCTCAGCTGTCTTGATGTAAGTAATATCTGTGACCCATTTGGTATTAACATTCTGTGCATTAAAATCCCTGTTAAGGTGATTTATTATGCCATCAGGACGAACCGTTGATTTTTGGATAGCCACTTTTTCTTCTGCGGGATACCTTTGATATTATTGACTTTCATAAGCCTGGCAATACGATTGGGACTACAAGAATAACCAATGGAATTAAGTTTTTCTGTCATCCTTGGCGAACCGATAACGCCATCACTTTCGTCATGAATTTCTTTTATTTTCCCCAGCAAAATGGTATTGTCCTGCTTTGTTTTGCAGGCTTCTCTATTTCGCCAGTCGTAATAGCCACTGGTTGATACTTTTAGCTGTTTGCACATCATTGCTACCGGATAATTATCGCGACAATGCTCGATTGTTTGATACTTTACTTCGTGTCCTTTGCGAAGAACACTGCCGCTTCTTTTAAAAATCCCGTTCCTTCTTAACTCTGGCAAGTTCTCGTTTCAACCGTGCCATTTCTTCATCCCGAGCATGACCTTTTCCTGAAAAGGCCTTTTCACCTTCGGCTGCCTGTTCCCGTCGCCAACGACTAATCATATTAGCATTCAGCCCGAGTTCTTCGCCAAGTTCACTCAGGGAAATACCACTTTGATAGGATAATTTAACTGTTTCCTGTTTAAATTCTTTGGAAAACTTTCTTCTGCTTGTCATAAACACCTCTGTTTAAATGGTTTATAATAACCTTTTCAGATGTGTCCGTAAAATCGGGGTAGAACCCGCTTCATGATTAATAAAGCTTAATGTGTTCAACCTTTCTGTTTTCAGATTTCTAAAAAAACGTTCCATAACTGCATTGTCCCAACAATTACCTCTGCGGCTCATACTTCTGATTATTTTGAGTTGGTCGCAATACACATCAAACATGTTTGATGTGTATTGCGTGCCTTGATCTGAATGAACCAGCAAGTTGCTGGTCATTGGTCGCTTACGATTGATGGCATTTTTCAATGCCAAGGTGGCAAGCTGTGCATCTGGTGTCTTTGACAGTGCCCAGCCTACAATTTCTTTTGGCACCCAAATCAAGTATGGCAGCCAGGTAACTCCAGCATTGGTGGTTTCGTATATAAGTGATGTCTGTGACCCAATGAGTGTTGGCCTGTGGCTGATTAAACTGTCGATTTAAGACGTTTCCAACTTTTGTATTACTGATGCCACCATCAGGGTATTGGTGCTTTTTCTTAGGCCTGATTGCTACAATGTTTGCCTCTTTCAAGGACTGGCTGCTTTTTGTTTTGCCAATATTGAATCCTTCATTGTTTAGTTGCTTTTTCATTCTGCATTTGCCGTAACTGTGATTGGTCAATAGCCGTTTGTTTGATGATACGAAGCATTTGTTGCTTTTTCGCAGATATGGGCTTTTCTTTGACTTGGTCGTAATACGTACTGGTTGGAACGCTAAACACTTCGCAAAGTTCTTTGGTCTGATATTTTGGGTGCGCCATCTTTATTTTTTAATCATTTGACTTAATCCTTCGAACAAAGATGGCTGCGGCCTTTTTTAGTATTTCATTGTCTCTTTTGGCACGCCATAATTCTTTTTCAGCCTTTGGATTTCTTGTTGCTCAGCTGTCATTGCTTGAGTTCCTTGGGGTGTTTTTCCGTGAATTTCATCAATATTGCTTTTTCCAGCGACTGACCGCTGTTTGACCAGCACCTGATATATCCATGACTTGCTTGTAGGTATAACCTTCTTCAACCATCAATTTGGCATAATCACGACGCTGCTCAACCGTAAATGATAATCTTTGTTTCTTTGACATTATCTAACCTCTGTTTTCAGTATTATATAGGCTAAAAATGTGTCCGAGTTTATTAGACCACTACAGATTTATAATTCTATCGACAGAGCTAAGTGCATTTAGCGGTTTTTCATAATCTTGATAATTAGCTTTTATTAACTCTCTGAGGTTATCAATACTCCATGACTCCATCACAAAACTCCAATTTTATTTGATTGCATAGCATCAAACTAACCTGCAAGCTCTACTCCGACCAAGAACGGATTTGTCTGTTTTTTATCCCATAATTGTTGGTCAACCGTTTTGTTACTTGATGTCAAATTTTAATCCACTTTGGTAGTATTCTTTTTATTTGAAAACTATCGAATTAACTCCTTAATCCAATACCTTTATTCAGCATATAAAGACAAATGGCGGTCAGAACCACAACAAATGTCAGAATAATGCTATAGGCAACAGTTAAGCTCACATCGCTGACTCCGAGAAAACCATATCTGAAAGCATTTACCATATACAAAACCGGATTGAACTTGGAGACTGTTTGCCAAAAATCAGGCAGCAATGAAATCGAATAAAACACACCGCCAAGATAAGTCAAAGGCGTGAGGATAAATGCCGGAATAATGGCAATATCATCAAATTTATTCGCCAGACAAGCGTTAATAAAACCGCCCAAAGCAAAAACTACGGAAGTCAAAACTACCGTTGAAATTACAATCCAGTAATTATGAACTTGAATTTGTGTGAAAAACAGCGAAATAATGGTCACAATTCCGCCAACCATGAGACCGCGAGCCAAAGCACCCAGAACATGACCAAATAAAATCACCCAGTTTGGCATTGGAGAAACCATCATTTCTTCAATGTGTTTACTGAATTTGGCTCCAAAGAATGATGACACAATATTTCCGTAGGAATTCGTAATAACAGACATCATCACCAACCCCGGAACAATAAAAGCCATATAATCAAAGCCACCCATATCACCGATTCGGCTGCCAATAAGGTTTCCAAAAATTACAAAATACAATGTCATTGTGATTGCCGGTGGCAGAATTGTTTGCGACCAGATGCGTAAAATACGGACAATTTCTTTCCGGCAAAGAGTGTAAAGCGCTACAAAATTATTCCCCTTCATTTTTTTGCTCCTGTGTCATCTTGTAAAACAACTCTTCCAAACGATTGACTTTATTGCGCATGGAAAGAACTTTATAGCCCATCTCATCAATTGTTTTGATGGATTCATTCAGTGCTTTGGATTTTGGTACATCAATCTGAATCGAGTTCTCATCTGTAACCTCTGCATTCAATGCTTTTAATAAATCAGCCTCAGGCTTCTTATCCAAATCGAGGATGAAAGTTTCAATATCCAGAGTGGTCAGTAACTGTTTAATAGTTGTGTTTTTAATAATTTCGCCATGATTGATAATAGCCACATTTTTACATAACTGTTCCGCTTCTTCGAGATAGTGAGTTGTCAGGATAATAGTCGTCCCGGCATTGGCAATTTCTTCAACAAATTCCCACATCGAACGGCGGATTTCGATATCCACACCGGCTGTAGGCTCATCCAGAATTAACAATTTAGGCTCATTCATCATTGCACGAGCAATCATTAAACGACGCTTCATCCCTCCGGAAAGCATACGGGACATGGATTTTCTCTTGTCCCAGAGCTGTAATTGTTTGAGATATTTTTCCGCTCGTTGAATAGCTGTTTTTCGAGGAACACCGTAATAACCGGCTTGATTCACCAAAATATCCATTGGTTTTTCAAACATATTGAAATTAAATTCCTGCGGAACCAAGCCGATATGCGATTTAACCTTGTTTCTTTGTTTTGTTAGATTATCACCAAAGACTTCAACATCACCGGAACTGGCGGTTACCAATGATGAAATAATACCGATTAAAGTCGATTTCCCGGCACCATTCGGACCAAGCAAAGCGAAAATTTCGCCAGCTTCTACTTCAAGATTAAGCCCCTTGAGTGCAACCGTGCCATTTTTATAAGTTTTTTTCAGATTTGATACTTTTAAAGCTGCTGTCATAATGTTTAGATATTTTGGTAAATTCACAGATAGAAACAGCTCAATTTAACTGAAATATTTATGGATTTACAATTTGAGATTCACAGAAACGATTAAGAAAGTCTCTGACACAACACTTCAATCTATATTAGGTCACAATGATGATATTTCAAATTAAAAATTAGAATATTTAGGATTATTCTTTATCATATCTGCTACTAGAAATGATTTACTAAATTTAGAATTTAAAATAAATTGGCTAGTTTGCCATCTATTAACAAACAAGTGTATTATTCAACAAGGTGAAAGCAAACTAATAATAGCCAAATGACATCTTTTAAAAGAAACTTTCACCGTATATTTTCATGATTTAAAATATAAAGTACTAACAGAGAAAAGCCTATGAGCTATTATGCAATAAAAATAATAACAACAACTTTGTTGATAGTTGCAATTTCAGAAGTTGCAAAACTCAGTTCCCTGATTGGAGCCATATTAGCATCAATCCCGCTTATTTCTGTGCTCGCTATGATTTGGCTTTATATTGACACAAAAGACGTTTCGAAAATCAGCTCCCTTTCAACCAGTATTTTTTGGTTAGTTATTCCCTCATTGGTATTATTCATATCGCTGCCAATACTACTAAAACAAGGCATAAACTTTTATCTAAGTATTAGCATTGCTATTGTCATAACAATTTTTTCATATTGGCTGATGATATATGTATTGAATTATTTTGGAATTAAGCTGTAACTAACAATTAAATCTGATAAGGTAATTTCTCTCTATATTTACAACCCTTTTCATCAATGATTTCAAATAACTTTTGCTTAATATAACCTATTGTCTTGAAGTTGGAGTAATTTCCATTTCAACTTCTTTGCCATCGCGCATCACTTTAGCTTTTACGGTTTTACCAACTTTTAAGGCTTGTAGAACATAGGTAAAATCATAGATATTTTCAATTTTTGTTCCTGCTAGTTCAATCAGTAAATCACCACTTTGAATTCCGGCTTTTTCTGCCGGTGAACCTTTAGTTGATCCGCTAAGCAATACTCCTTTAGCATCACTGGCATAATCAGGGATTGTTCCCATGTAGGCTCGCATCCCTCCACGAGTGCCCTTCTCTTTTTTCCGAGCTTGTTTTTGAAAGTCTAACGCATCATCCTGCATTGATAATCCACGAGATATGAGGGACATCAGCTTGGATGTTTTAGCCAATCCTTCATAATTGACTAAATTTTCGGTGTCTCTGGGCGTGTGATATTCTGTGTGTGAGCCTGTGAAAGCGGATAATATTGGCACATTGAATAAATAGAAACTCATGGCATCGGTTGGCAAATAAGCATCATCCTGCATGGTTATATTCAAACCAACCGGAACATTTCTTTGCTCGATAATTGACTTCCATTGTTTGGAAGAACCGATTCCCTGCATTACCAGAGAATCACGCAGACGGCCAATCATATCCATGTTCAAGTTTGCTAAAAAAACTTCTGACAAATCTTTTTTATCAAATGTTTTGACGAAATGATTCGAGCCTAGCAAACCCAATTCTTCACCGGACCAGAATGCAAAAATTACATCTCGTTTCGGCTTGAATTTGTTTTGATTTTTTAACATCACCAGATATTCGGCAGCTAAAAGCAAACCACTCACACCGGAAGCATTGTCATCAGCTCCAGGATGAACCATACCGATTTCATCGCCTTTAGCCAAAGATGTAGAGCTTTCCCCATGACCTAAATGATCATAATGTGCACCAAGTATCACCGCCGGCAAATCGCTACTACCTTTGATGTAGGCGATGATATTTTTACCGGTTTTCTTATCTTGCACGAGGTCAATGGTTGCTGAAACTTTGACATCCGGAATATCAAATCCCATGACGAAGTCACCTTTATCGAGTTTCTTTTGAATAGCGCTCCAGTCTTTACCCATGTTATTCAACCACTGTTGAGCAATGTCGTTAGTTATCGAAATAACTGGCATACTGCCGTGAGCTGTTGATGAATCATAAGTTAAAGGAATCAATTGACTTTTGACAATGGTGTCCGGTGCGGTTACAAAAATAACTCCAGCGGCTTCATGTTGTCTGGCATTGAGAACTTTGCTTCGTTCACTGGCAAAAGCATTGATTTTAACTCTTTGTTCACTGGAAATATCTTCCGGCATAAATCTTTGAATCAACACCCATTTGCCTTTAACGTCTAAGTGAGTGTATGAATCATAGTTATCACCCGGTTTATCGCCTTCAGGTTCAGTAATTCCATACCCGGCAAAAACGACTCCGGCTTCTTCAAAATCTCCCAATGCAGAAAAAACAAGTGGTCTGAAATCTTTGTCCAGTTGATAGTCTTTACTGTTTACAGAAAATTGGTTATTTTTTCCTAAATGAGTCCCTGCTGTAAATTCAAAAGGATGAAAATAACTTTCGGAATTCCAAGGTCGAATACCAATTTCCTTCAACTGAGTGCTAATATAAGCAGCGGCTTTCTCCTCACTTTCAGTTCCTGTCAACCTGCCACCGGCTTCAGTCAATTTGGCAACATGCCTTTTGGCGGTTTCAATATCAGCTTTAGAAACTGATTTAGCATCGGCTACAAAATTGAATCCTAAAATTAAAATCAATATCAAAGTTTTCATTGCATTATTCCTCAATTATTGCAATCCCAAAGCCTGTAAAGCTACCTGATGATTCCAGTCTGCACGATAAATTTGCGAGAGATTGTTGTTGTCTTTTTTACGAGTCCAGTAAAGCTCATTGCCTTCAGGAGTAAAGACCGGTAAGCCGTCAAAGCCATCCAGATTGCTGACTCTGATAGGTTCGTGATTTCCTTCTGCATCAACAATATACAACTCAAAATTGGCGAATCCATTCTTGTTGGTTGTAAAAATAATGTATTTCTGGGACGGATGATAGTAGGGAGCCCAGGACATTTTGCCTTCGTGAGTGATTTGTTTTTTGTCTGTTCCATCAATATTCATCGAATAAATCTCAGCAATCATGCCATCTTCGGTGAATTTACGCCAAACGATACGTTTGCCATCCGGAGAGAAGAACGGACCACCATCATAACCTCGTTCAGTTGTCAGTTGCTTAACATTACTTCCGTCAGAGTTCATGATAAAAATATCCATCATGTAGGATTTGTCGAGTTCGAACAATTTTGTTTCTTCCTGAGACATACCACCTTTTCCGTTATAAGCATTACGGTTGGAAGCAAAAGCAATCAGCTTGCCATCCGGTGAAAAACTTCCTTCTGCGTCATAACCAATATCTGTGGTTAGTTGTGTGACTTCATCGCCTTTTTTAACAAATAAGTCAAAATATTCATCATAATCCCATGAGTATCGGCGTTCCTTTCCTGAGTTTCTGAAATCAATTTCCGCTTGCTGTTTTTTTAAGGCGTCATTATCTAAGTGAGTTGAAGCGTACAAAATTTGCTCGCCATCGGGATGAATCCAAGCACAAGTGGTTTTCCCAACTCCATTAGAAATCATTTCGACATCACCGAACTCTAAATCCATAGTGTAAATTTGGTAAAACGGATTGCCTTCATGCCTTTCGCTTTGAAAAACAATTTTGGAGCCATCAGCTGAAAAATACCCTTCTCCGGCTCGTCTTCCCTCAAATGTCAAACGACTGATATTGGTCATTAGTTCAACTTCTTTGGGTGAAATTGTTTCAGACATTGGTGGTGGTTTAGGGGTTTCAAAAGAAGATTTTTGAAGGTTTTTTTGACTACATGAAGTGCATAAAAGCACTATTACTGGGATAAAAATTTTCATTGTTTTTTTATAAGTTATTCACTAAACTGACCAGTTCACCGGCGTATTTTTCTGCAAGTTTTTCATCTTTTGCTTCAACCATCACTCTGAGCATTGGTTGAGTTCCGGATGCACGAATCAAGGTTCGACCATTATTTCCTAATTCTTTGTCTATTTCAGTTGAGAGTGAAATTACATCTTGATGTTGAGCTAATGATTTTGCATTTTCAACGGTAATATTAATCAGAACCTGAGGGTATAAAGGAATTTCATCGGCGAGTTCTTTGAGATTTTTTCCTTCCTTAATCATCACCGATAACACCATCAAAGCACTAACAATTCCGTCTCCTGTGGTTGCCAAGTCCAGATTAAGAATATGTCCTGAAGACTCTCCACCCAGATGCCAATTGTTTTTTCGTAATAGCTGATGGACATAACGATCACCGACATCCGCTCTGAGAAAATCAATTCCTAAATCACTCAGACCGCTTTGCATGGCTTGATTGGACATGAGTGTTCCAACAACTCCACCGTTGAGTTTACCATTTTTATGAAGATGTTTGGCAACAATAAAAATCAGTTGATCGCCATCAATCACCTCGCCGTAATGATTAATCATTAAGACTCTGTCACCATCACCATCCAGAGCAATTCCTAAATCTGCTCCGGTTTCTAAAACTTGTTCCTGTAAAATTTGCGGATGTGTTGAACCGCAATCAGCATTGATATTTAAACCATCGGGTTTATTGGCAATAACCGTGACATCAGCACCTAATTCGGAGAAAACTTGCGGAGCAATATGGTATGTTGCACCATTGGCACAGTCGAGTACAATTTTTAAACCGGCCAGGCTTTTTTGACGAGGGAAACTGCTTTTACAAAACTCAATATAACGACCGGCCGCATCATCCACACGCTTGGCTTTTCCGAGCTTCTCACTAGAAACAGTTGCAAATTCTTTATCAAGTTCTTGTTCAATGGCTAATTCCAATTCATCGGATAACTTTTCACCATCGGCGTTGAAGAATTTAATCCCATTGTCGTAATAAGGATTGTGCGAAGCGCTAATCACGATCCCGGCACTGGCATGCATGGAACTGGTCATCCAGGCAATTCCTGGAGTTGGCATCGGACCTAACAATAATGAATTTGTTCCTGCCGAAGATAAGCCGGCTTCCAAAGCAGACTCCAGCATATAACCCGAAATTCGAGTGTCTTTTCCGATGAGAATTGTATTTGACGGTGATAGCTTACCCAAAACCACACCAGCTGCCCGACCTAATTTCAAGGCGAACTCAGCTGTCATTAACGAACCACCGACTTTTCCGCGAATCCCGTCCGTTCCAAAATATTTTTTTTCTGACATTAAATTTTAAATGTTTTTTGATTTATAAATTTAGTCCATCAATGCTTTGGCCATTTTCAGCACATCAACCGTTGCTTTAACATCATGAACTCTGAATATATCGGCTCCTTGCATGTATGCGAACTGAGCAATGGCTAAACTTCCGTAAATTCGTTCACCAACTTCAACATCAAGAATCTGACCAATCATGGTTTTTCTGGAAACACCAATCAATAATGGATAACCCAAAGATTTTAGCTGTTTGATGTTTTTAAGTAAAGCAAGATTATGCTCCAATGTTTTTCCAAAGCCGATACCCGGATCAATAATAATATTTTTTGAACGGATTCCTGCTTTCTGGCAAGCCTCAATTCTCGCTTCTAAGAAACTCATAACTTCTGCCACAACATCCTGATAACGAGGATTGTGTTGCATGGTTTGCGGCATTCCTTGTTTGTGCATCAAACAGACAGGAACATCATATTCAGCTGCAACTTCTAATGTTCCGGGAGAAAGCAAAGCGTTGACATCATTAATAAAGTCAGCACCGGCTTTTATCGCTTCTTCCATAACATTTGCTTTGCTGGTGTCAATTGAAATTGTAATGGATTTATTGGTTTGTCTGAGTTTTTCGATAACCGGAATGACTCGGGATATTTCTTCATCTACCGAAATTTCTTTAGCTCCGGGTCTGGTTGATTCACCACCGACATCAATTATATCAGCTCCCTGTTTGATAAGAATGTGTGCTTGTTTGATGGCATTGTCGGTTTGATAAAATAAACCACCATCTGAAAACGAATCGGGGGTCACATTAATGACCCCCATAACTTTAAAATTTCCAGTCATTGATTAACTTGAAGTGGCTTCACCACCAATATTATCCTTGCCGGATTTCTTTTCTTCCTTGTTTTTGGATTTTGGATTGACTGAAGTATCATCATCGTCCCATCCGTCCGGAGGTGTAATTTCTTTGCCTTCCATGATTTCAACAACTTGTTCGCTGTTCAGCGTTTCATATTTCATCAACGCCTCAGACATGGTGTGAAGTTTATCAATATTATCCTGCAAAATTTTAGTTGCTTTACCATAATTATCATCAATGATTTTCTTGATGGCATCATCAATCAATTTCGCAGTCGCATCTGATACATTTTTATGCTGAGTAACCTGACGACCGAGGAAAACTTCACCCTCATCTTCGGAATAAAGCAATGGTCCGAGCCCTTCTCCAAAACCCCATTTAGTGACCATGTTTCTGGCAATATTGGTCGCATGTTGAATATCACTCGAAGCTCCTGTGGAAATAGCTTCAGGACCTCCAAGTAATTCCTCAGCAATTCGTCCGCCATAAGCCATGGCAATTTGTGACTCCAGTTTAGTTTTTGTGATTGAAACTTCGTCTTTCACAGGCATCGACATTGTTACACCTAGAGCTCTTCCGCGAGGAATAATTGTCACTTTATAAATTGGATTATGTTCTGGTGACAAATATCCAACAATTGCGTGTCCGGCTTCATGATACGCGGTCACTTTGCGATCATGTTCATCCATCACCATGGACTTGCGTTCCGCACCCATCATGATTTTGTCTTTGGCTTTTTCGAAGTTTTCCATTGTTACAATTTTGGCATTTTCACGGGCTGCAAATAATGCTGCTTCATTCACCAAATTTGCCAAATCAGCACCTGAAAATCCCGGAGTTCCTCTCGCCAGCATTTTCGGTTTGACATCATCTGCCAAAGGAACTTTTTTCATGTGAACTTTCAGAATCGCCTCACGTCCCAAAATATCCGGTAATGGTACAACCACCTGACGATCGAAACGACCCGGGCGCAATAAGGCTTTATCCAATACATCCGGTCTGTTGGTTGCAGCGATTACAATAACCCCTTCATTGCCTTCAAAACCATCCATTTCAACCAATAACTGATTTAATGTTTGTTCTCTTTCGTCATGTCCGCCGCCCATTCCGGCTCCACGCTGACGACCCACCGCATCAATTTCGTCAATAAAAATGATACACGGAGCATTTTTCTTCGCCTGATCAAACATGTCACGCACACGCGATGCACCGACACCAACAAACATTTCAACGAAATCAGAACCTGAAATTGTAAAGAAAGGAACTTTTGCCTCGCCGGCAATAGCTTTTGCTAGTAAAGTTTTACCGGTTCCGGGCGAGCCAACCATTAATACACCGCGAGGGATATGACCACCGAGTTTCTGAAATTTCCCCGGATCTCTAAGGAAATCAACAATTTCTCCGACTTCTTCCTTGGCTTCTTCCACACCGGCAACATCAGCGAAGGTTACTTTTATTTGGTCTTCGCTGAGAAGTTTGGCCTTGGATTTACCAAAGCTCATGGCTCCTCCTTTTCCACCGCCGCCTTGCATTTGACGCATAATGAAAAACCACAAACCAACTAACAACAAAATTGGCAGAATGGTTTCCAGCAATCTGAAGAAAACACTTTCTTCCTGAAATGGCAGATAAGTAGCATCTACATTTTTCTTGATAAGGTCATCAATCAGTTTGTCATCTTTAGGCGCATTAACTGTTATTTTTTCACCATTCATCAACTGAGCTGTAATCACCTTATGGACACCAGTCTTATCATCCACAACAACGGATTGTATCTGACCATCATTCAACTTATCGTAAAAATCAGTATAAGAGACCTCTGACGATCTTTCCGAATTATGCACAACGGTATTAAAGACTGATAACAGAACCATCAGCACAACAATCCAGAGAACTATGTTTTTTGTTACGTTATTCAAAGCAATTTCCTAAGTTAAATTAACCTCTAAAACCTTTGGCAACCGCATAAACTTCGCGACTTCTCGCTCTGGATGCCTTTGGTTTTCTCATGACGACTATTTTAAAATCCTGTTTGAGTTGTTTCAGATATTCGTCAAAACCTTCTCCCTGAAACAACTTCACTGCGTAATTACCACCTTGTCTGAGACATTGATGACAAAAGTCCAGTGCCAGTTCTGCCAGATACATTATTTTAGGTTGATCTATGGCGAACACTCCACTTAAGTTTGGGGCTATATCGGATAACACAAGATCTATTTTTTCAGAATCAATGACATTTAAAAGTTGTTGTAAAACCTCATCATCACGAAAGTCTCCTTGTATAATTTCCACTCCTTCAATAGGTTCAACCGGAAGAATATCCAGACCAATGACGCGTGTTCCTGCCGGAGCCAGTTTACGAGCAACCTGACACCAACCACCGGGAGCACAACCCAAATCAACAACACTATTGATTCCACTCAATAATTGATCTTTCTCGTGCAATTCTTCCAGTTTGAATGCCGATCGTGCTCGGTATCCGTGTTCTTGCGACATTTTGACCCAATAATCATCAAAATGTTCACGCAACCAGTTATTTGAACTCTTACTTCTTGCCATGTCCCAACAGACTGTTAAAATGCAACATTAACATAACGAGATAATAACAAAAAGCACTAATGAATAAAAATGCGATTAAATATTTACGCGGAATCAGCCACAATATCAAGCCTGTGGTGATGGTTGCAGATAAAGGACTTACCGAAAATGTCATGAATGAAATTGACATTGCTTTGGACAAGCACGAACTCATCAAAATCAAAATCCGAACCGACCGAGAAACCCGAAATCAATTCATCAGTGAAATTGTCAATCAAACCAATTCTGAACAAATTCACACCATCGGTCAGACATTAACCATCTTTCGCAGAAACCCGAAAAATCCTCAATACGAAATCTAACTATGAAACTGGTTGAGAACACCGAAAATAGTTTAAACATTATTTCATCGGCAACTAGTGATGAAATTGTTGTCAATGGAAACACGATTCAGGAAAGCTGTATCATTAACAGTAATACCGTGATGACAGACTTACAACTGAAATCAATTGAGCAACTGTCATCAACTCATATTGAATATTTACTCTCAAACCGGCCCGAAATTATTATTTTGGGTTCGGGTTTAGTCCATCAATTTCCTCAAGTCGATTTGTTACAACCACTTGCTCAAAACAATGTCGGATTAGAGGTAATGACCAACAAATCTGCTGTCAGAACTTTCAATGTACTGATGGCTGAGGACAGAAATGTCGCTTGTTTGCTGATTATCGGATAAACAATTGCTGCATATTTCCCTGCATTTTATTGTTCCCTTAGCGATTAGTATTATCTTTTTTCCAAAAAGATGGAAGTTTGCTTTTTTGATTATGGCAGCAACAATGATAGTCGATTTGGATCATTTGCTGGCGACGCCAATCTATGATCCTTTGAGATGCAGTATCGGATTTCATCCTTTGCATCGTTTCATTCCAATTGCAATCTACGCAATTGCCTGCCTGATTCCAAAAACACGACTGTTAGGAATCGGTTTGATTATCCACATGATTTTGGACTCGATTGATTGTCAAATGACCAATCAAGTATGGTATGTTTAAAAAATTAAAAATAATTTTCTAATTCTCAAGTTTTGAGAATGACACAGCCTAATATTGCAAGCATCCGATTTTTCCTACAAAAATTTAGGAATTTTTATATATTGTAATCGACATCTTCATACTATAATACGAGGCTAATAATGAAAACAGACACAGCGAGAATTTTGGAGCTAAATATGGATGAAAACAAAAAGAAAGCGTTATCAGCTGCTTTAAGCCAGATTGAAAAACAATTCGGCAAAGGATCAGTGATGCGTTTAGGAGATCAATCTGCCATGAAAGCCGATGTTTATTCAACGGGTTCAATTGGTTTGGATGCCGCATTGGGGATTGGCGGATTACCCAGAGGAAGAGTGATAGAAATTTACGGACCGGAATCCAGTGGTAAGACCACATTAACATTGCATGCGATTGCTGAATGCCAAAAAGCCGGGGGAACGGCAGCATTCGTGGATGCAGAACATGCACTTGATCCATCCTATGCAGAAAAACTCGGTGTGAACATTAATGAATTACTGATTTCTCAACCGGATACCGGTGAACAAGCTCTGGAAATCTGCGATATGCTGGTTCGTTCCGGTGCGGTGGATTTGGTGGTTATTGACTCGGTTGCAGCATTAACGCCAAAAGCTGAAATTGAAGGTGATATGGGTGATTCACACATGGGCTTACAAGCTCGTCTTATGTCACAAGCACTGAGAAAACTGACAGGAAACATCAAACGCACCAACTGCATGGTGATATTCATTAACCAGATTCGTATGAAAATTGGTGTGATGTTCGGAAGCCCCGAAACAACAACCGGTGGTAATGCTTTGAAATTCTACGCTTCGGTTCGTTTGGATATCAGACGTATCGGTGCGATTAAAAAAGGAGATGAAATTCTTGGTAACGATACCAGAGTGAAAGTTGTTAAAAACAAAATGGCTCCTCCATTCAAACAAGTGGAATTTGAAATAGTTTATGGCGAAGGAATTTCCCGCCTTGGAGAAATTATTGATTTAGGTGTGGCACATAACCTGATTAACAAATCCGGTTCCTGGTATTCGTATGGTGACAACCGCATCGGACAGGGTAAGGAAAACGCCAAAATGTACTTACAAGATAACCCTGAAATTGCCAATGAAGTTGAAGAAAAAATTCGTGAAGCTATGATGCCAAAACGCAAACAACCCCCTCAGGAAGTTGAGCAAGAATAATTTCACAGTCAGAACTGACTTAGAGAAAGCCAGAGCCTCTGCTTTGGCTTCTCTATCTATGCGGGAACATTCTGTCAAAGAACTAACCGACAAACTCAGTAACAAAGGATATGAACCTGAAAGCATTCAAATAGTCATTAAAGAATGTCTGGAAAACAACTACCTCAACGATGACAGATTTGCTGAAATCTATTGTCGAAGCCGGGCTCAAAAAGGTTACGGACCTTTGAAAATTTCTATGGAGTTGAAACTCAAAGGCATCACCGAAAACCAAGCCAAAAACGCACTCCAACAAGACGGGTTAGACTTTTACCAAATCGTAGAGTATGTCTATATGAAAAAATATCGCGAAACCCCAATTGCAGACTTTAAAGAGAAAATGAAACGCCAAAACTATCTCTATCGCCGTGGTTTCGATTTTGATTTAATATCTCATGTAATAAATTAAATGAATTACTCCTATAGTCAATATGAAATACAAATGCTAGATAAAATCGCATCGTTGATTAATAGTAAAAAATTTGACCAAGCTAAACAAAAATTACTCAAACTCGAAAAAAAGTATCCGCAAAATTCAGAAATTCCAAGATTACTCGGTGTCATTTATCTTAAGTTAAAAAAATATTTAGTAGCAGAGAAGCAATTATTAAAATCATTTAATCTAAATCAAGATTCTATGGCTGTAATTTTAAATCTCGCTTCACTTTACAAATATCAAAAAAAATATAATAAAGCTCATAAACTATTTGAAACAGTTATTTTGAAGCACCCTGACAATGAAATTGTTCAATATAATCTTGGAAATTTATATCGTGATGAAGAAAGATGGGATGAAGCAGAAAATTGCTACCTTAATGCAGTCAATATTGCTCCCACACATGTTGGCTCATTAACAACTTTGGGATTTATCTGTAAAAACAAAGGTGATATTAATAAATCCATAGAGTATTTTCATCAAGCATTGGCAATTCAACCCTTTCAACCAGAAATATATTGGGCATTAGCTAATCTTAAAACCTATAAATTTTCAGAGAGTGAAAAAGATATTATCACATCTATGCTCAAAGGAAATTTTAGAAACAATATTGAATTGTTATTCACTAAAGCTCACTATTTGGAGCAAGATGAAAAATATAGCGAAGCCTATGAATTTTTAAAACAAGCAAACAGTCAAAAATATCAATTACTCAATCGCATAGCATTTGACTGGTTGGGTTATGGAGAAAGAATAAAGAATGTATTCACATCTGAATTTTGCAAAACAAATCAATCAGGATTGACTACAGATATAACTCCTGTTTTTATAGTGGGAATGCCTCGATCCGGATCAACCCTTATTGAACAAATTCTATCATCGCACTCACAAATATTCGGTGCATCGGAACTTAGCTTCATTCCAGAGTTAGTCAAATATTTTGGAAAACAGAATTACCCCGAGGGTTTTAAAGATTTCAGCAGGTCTCAATTCCATCAAATCGGTGAATCTTATCTGGAAAATACCAAAGAATACCACGCAATTAACCGTATTTTTACGGATAAGCAGCCCTTGAATTTTAATTTTGTTGGAGCAATACTTCTTTCGAATCCGAACGCAAAAATCATTCACACAGTCAGAAATAAGTACGACGTAATTTTAAGTTGTTACCGACAACTGTTTACTCAAGGACACGATTATAGTTACAGCCTTGAAGAGCTATTTCAAAATTATACCTATCAAGAGAATATTATGGAATATTGGAAATCATTATTTCCAACACGAATTATCACAATTGAATACGAACGGATATTAACAAATTTGAAAGGTGAAATTATTAATATTTTAACCCAATTATCACTTGAATGGGAGGAACCCTGTCAGAAATTTCACGATACCCATAGAAGTATAAAAACAGCGAGTGCAGGACAAGTCAAAGAAAAAATTTATACGACTTCAATGAAAAAGTATGAAAAATATAAGTTTTTCATTAAAGAAATTAATAATTTAAGCAAATTAATCTAATACTTGTAAAAAAAAAATGTATAATGTTGCACGAGTATTTGTTTATTTTAGTGACTGTTTAGAGGAAATATAATGAAAAAAAATAAATTAGCAAAAGCAATTGCTCCACTATTGTTATCTGTTTCTGTTGCTGCATCCAGTGCAGATATAGCAAGCGAAAGTGGGGTTGGTATAAATAATGGATTTACTCCATCCGGCACGTTGAATGTATTATGGGATCAAATCACAGGTCTTGTATCAACAAATGGAGCTCCAGATCAAGATTTCGAAGCTGCATTTGATGTTTATGATTCTTGGGGAGCGGATGATTTTGTTGTTGGCGGATTTGGGTGGTCTGTTCAAAGAGTCAATACACAAGGTACATATAGTGCAGGTGGTCCTGTAAATACAGTTGATGTAGCAATCCAGACTGATGCCGGTGGTGCTCCAAGTGGGACTGCTGTTTGTGATTATAGTGGGCTTACTGTTTCTACAGATGTAACAGGGTCTTATGGAATTGATTTACCAACGTCGTGTGATTTACCTACGGGTACATATTGGTTAGTTATGCAATCCAATATGGATTTTGGTGTAGCTGGTCAACACTTTTGGAGCAATACAACTACCACTTCAGGTAACTTAGCTCATTGGATAAATCCAGGTGATGGTTTTGGTTCTGGATGTACGTCATGGCAACCGGCAGGTTCAGTATGTGGAGTTGGTGGTGGTGTACCATTTGATAACTTGTTCTCACTGGAAGGCACAATGCTTCCTCCTCCGATTATTCCAAGTTTGAACTGGTTAGGTCTTACTTTGATGTTTCTAACATTAGGTTTTGTTGGTCATAAATTTATTAAAAAACAAGAAATTTAATAAAATCTAATAATGCAAGATTGAAAAGGGCGCCACTAGGGTGTCCTTTTTATTTAAATTGACATTATCAAATATTTTTTAAAAAATACTTCAAATATTGAATATCATTCTACAAATCATCTAATTAGCAACCTCTTTACCGTGAATTAAAGTATAATCGCCGCCTTTATTATTCACCGTCAGGAAAAATTGTGACAACTCATATTCGTAACATTGCAATTATTGCACACGTTGACCATGGAAAAACGACTTTGGTTGATGAATTGATTAAACAATCCGGAACTTTAGGCGATCGTGCCGAAGACCCAAATCGTCTCATGGATTCAAACGAACTGGAAAAAGAAAGAGGAATCACAATCCTATCTAAAACCACGACCATTCACTGGACAGACTCCAAAGGCGAGAAATACAAAATCAACATCGTTGACACTCCGGGTCACGCTGACTTTGGTGGAGAAGTGGAACGTGTTTTGAGCATGGTTGATTCAGTTTTACTTTTGGTTGATGCGGTTGACGGACCAATGCCACAAACTCGTTTTGTAACATCCAAAGCCTTTGAAATGGGCTTTAAACCTATTGTTGTGATAAACAAAGTGGATCGTGATGGTGCTCGATTAGACTGGGTGATGGAACAAACCTTTGACTTATTTGATTCTTTAGGTGCAACTGATGAACAGTTAGACTTCTCGATTGTTTATGCGTCCGCTCTTAACGGTTATGCCAATCTGGATGAAGAGGCTCGTGATGGCGACATGACTCCGTTATTTCAAACCATCGTTGACAAGGTGCACGCTCCGGATGTGGAAATTGACAAGCCGTTCCAAATGCAAGTCACCACATTGGATTACAACAGCTTTTTAGGTTTGATAGGAATTGGTCGTATCAAACGGGGACATATTAAAACCAACACACAGGTCACTATTGTTGATAAAGACGGAAATAACAGAAATGGCAGAGTATTAAAAATTTTTGGTTTTAAAGGCTTGGAAAGAGTGGAAGTGAACGAAGCCTCTGCCGGTGATATTGTTGCTATTTCAGGAATTGAAAATCTGGGAATTTCTGAAACTATTTGTGAAAGAGATAATGCCGAAGCCTTAGCTCCTTTAACTGTGGACAGACCAACTATTTCCATGCTTTTCTGTGTGAACAGCTCACCATTTGCCGGAAAGGAAGGTAAGTTTCTAACTTCCAGACAAATCAAAGACAGATTGGAACTCGAAGCGACCTATAATGTGGCATTACGAGTGGAATCCACCGATGATGCTGATAAATACAAAGTCTCCGGTCGTGGTGAATTGCACCTTTCTGTGCTTGTTGAAACTATGCGCCGTGAAGGGTTTGAAATCGCCATTTCACGCCCTGAAGTGATATTCCGTGAAATTGACGGACAAATTTGTGAGCCGATTGAAGATTTGATGGTGGATGTCGAATCCGAACACCAAGGTTCTGTGATGGAAAAACTTCTGGAACGCAAAGCTGTGATGAAAGATATGCAACCCGATGCTTCCGGTCGAGTTCGCATGAACTTTCATGCGCCAGCTCGTGGGTTGATTGGTTTCCAAAGTGAATTCAAAACTTTGACATCAGGAACAGGAATTATGACTCATATTTATGACCACTACGCACCGAAATTCGACAATATGGTCAGTGGCCGTAAAAATGGTGTGTTGATTTCCAACTCTCAAGGCAAGGCTTTAGCTTATGCACTTTTTACATTACAAAACAGTGGCCGATTACTGATTGATGCCAATGTTGATGTTTATGAAGGACAAGTTATTGGCTTGAATTCTCGTAGCAATGATTTAACGGTGAATCCTACCAAAGGTAAACAGCTAACTAATATTCGTGCCGCCGGAAAAGACGATGCTCTAATATTATCACCGCCAATTCAATTATCCCTCGAACAAGCCATGGAGTTTATCGAAGATGACGAATTGGTTGAGGTCACACCGGAATCCATTAGAATAAGGAAAAAACTTTTAACAGAAAGCGATCGTAAACGTGCAGGCCGCAAACCAAGAGATTAATGACTGAAGAAATCAAGTCAGCACCGGAAAATATTATCAATCTTGTCAATAATATTGAAATGACAAGCCAACGTCTGCGGTTGCATAAATTCGGTGCTGATGAAATTGAGTTCAACGTCGCCCATGAAATGGATGCGGGACTGATGAAATACATTCGTGACCCGTTACCTCTGGATAAAACTCGTGAGAGAACAGAAAAAATCGCTCAAGACTGGACAGGAGCAAACCAAGACTGGGCCGCTGTTTCACTGAGGCTTCTGGAAACAGGCGAATACATCGGATTAGTTTGTCTCAGATATGAGTCTCTCGAAAACGATACCATAGAAATCGGTTGGCGTTTGGATCACAAATATCACGGCAAAGGCTTTGCCACCGAAGCTGCTAAAAGCCTACTTGACTTCATCAAAACCCAAATCAAACCCCACAAAATCATCGCTTGCTGCGTTGCTGAAAACACCGCATCTTCTGGAATCATGCGAAAACTGGGAATGGAAAAAGAAGCTCATTTCAGAGAAAATTTTAAGCTTCAAGGACAATGGGTTGATGCTGAAGTATGGGGCTTGCTTCTAGGCTGACTCCCTTTCACACCTTCCTAGCCAAAGTTTCAAAAAAATACAAAAAATTGACACCATTAAATTCTGAAAGGTTATTTATATGATTTCCTAATACAAGAATTATTTAATTGTAGTTCTATGTTGTATTTCATATTTTTATGTGCTATTAGTATACACGAACCCATTTGTTAACCACGACTAAGGAGTATACTGACATGGTAAATTCACTGCATAAACTTTTTGTTTTTCTTACGTTTTTTATTACGCTTTCAAACTTCTCTTACGCTCATAAGAATCAATTTACAACCGATTTCAATGGCGATGGAAATAATGATTTATTAAGCCTTTTAAGTTCCTCAAATCAACTACAGATTAATTTCGGCGATGGAGCCGGTTCTCTAACTTCAACAGTTCTTGTCAATTTGAATTTATTGAATCTACCTGTTCAAATTGATACATATGATATAAACACTGACAATTTAATCGATGTAATTGTGATTGATTCAAACGGGAGTGTTTTTAGTTTATTAAATAATGGAGTTGGGGGATTTGAAGCTCCTGCTACAATTAATGTAGGACTGCAACCTCTTGAAACGACAACTGATTTGAATATTGGTGATTTTGATAATGATGGATTTATTGACATCGCAGTAACAATATTTGGACTTGTAAATGCCCGCGTTGCAATTCTCCATGGAGATGGAATTGGTAATTTTGGAACACCGTTAACTATCGAGCTTGCTCTAATGTCTAACCCTATTCAACTTTTAACAGAGGATATAAATAGAAATGGCATTCTTGACTTTATTATTAAAGGAATTTCAGGAGCGGCCTACAAAGTTCTTGATGATGGGTTAGGTGGGTATGAGAATCCTTCAATAGCCCTTAACAGTTTACCAATTGGTAATATATATTTGAAAGATTTTAATCAAGATGGATTTCCTGATTTAATTGTTTTGGACGAAGTATTGGGAGTGCTTTCCATATACATAGGTGATAACCAAGGAAATTATGGAATAAGTGTTAACACAAATGTAGGAATATTACCAAAAGATTTAGTGGTTGCAGATATTAACCTTGATGGTCTCAGAGATATAATTGTAGTTAATGCTACTAGCAATACTATTAATGTTTTGCTTAATGATGGACTTAGTGGAGTAGTTAATGCTAGTGGAATGGTAATTGCAGATTTATTAGGTATTTTACCTCCACTTTCCACACCAGTAAGTATCGTTGAGGGATACTTTAATTATGATTGTGTTTTGGATTACGGAATTTGGAATGAGATGACTGAAAGTTTTGTAATTTTAGTAAATCAAAGTGGCCCTTCTACTGAAGATTTTGTCTTTTGTTCAGTTTTTGAAAACGGAAAATAGAGGTATTAGTGAAATAATGTTTCCGGTTTAACAAAGCCGGAAACATCTCAGCTTTACAGTCAAAATTTTCTCAAGTTCTTTTGTAAATACAAGACTTAAGGAAGTATTACAAATCCAGAGTTCGGGCTCATTTTTTTAACTAGCAAAGAATAAAAGAACTTCATAGTTGATAATAGTTAAGCGACAACTCATTAATCCTTTCAGATATTCTGAACTGTCTTTAATGAAATAAATTTATCATGATATAATCCCGCGAATGACAATTATCAAAAACACAATCAATAGCGAGTCGGCGGAATTCGCAGAGAATTACCAATTTATGCACGAATTGGTGGATGATTTGCGTGAGAAAACTGCAAAAGTTTCTCTTGGTGGTTCAGAAAAATCTCGAGAGAGGCACACTTCCCGGGGGAAACTTCTGGCTCGGGATCGCATCTATGGCTTACTCGACAAAGGCACGCCTTTTCTTGAATTATCAGCACTTGCAGCCAATGACATGTATGACAATGCCGCTCCCGCTGCTGGTGTTGTTACCGGAATTGGTATGGTTCACGGGCAAAATGTAATGATTGTTGCCAATGATGCAACGGTTAAAGGTGGGACTTATTTTCCTTTGACAGTTAAAAAACATTTACGAGCACAAGAAATTGCTTTAGAAAATCATTTACCGTGCATTTACATGGTGGATTCCGGTGGTGCGTTTTTGCCTTTGCAGGATGAAGTTTTTCCCGATAAAGAACATTTCGGACGAATTTTCTACAATCAGGCGCAGCTTTCTTCCAGAAATATTCCGCAAATTGCTGTAGTGATGGGTTCATGTACTGCCGGTGGTGCTTATGTTCCGGCGATGTGTGATGAAGCAGTGATTGTCAAAGAGCAAGGAACAATTTTTCTCGGCGGACCACCTTTGGTGAAAGCCGCAACCGGCGAAGTGGTGGACGCTGAAACTCTCGGCGGCGCTGAAGTGCATTCGTCCATTTCCGGTGTGACTGATCATTTTGCCAACAATGATGAACACGCTTTGGAAATCACCCGCAATATTGTTAAATATTTGAATCGTAAAAAACACGATTGGCTGCAAAAACAAAAAACTCAAGAGCCACTTTACAACCAAAAAGATTTATACGGAATTATTCCGCAAAGCACACGAATTCCTTATGATGTCAGACAAATTATCGCTCGTATCGTTGATAAGTCGGAATTGCAGGAATTTAAAGCCAAATACGGAACGACTTTGGTTTGTGGCTTTGCGCATATTCACGGCAATCCGGTTGGGATTATCGCCAACAACGGCATTTTATTTTCCGAATCCGCACTGAAAGGCGCTCACTTTATCGAATTATGCAATCAACGCAAAATTCCTTTGGTGTTCTTGCAAAACATCACCGGATTTATGGTTGGTAAAGAATACGAACAAAACGGCATTGCCAAAAACGGTGCAAAAATGGTAACAGCTGTTGCTTGTGCTTCAGTTCCCAAGTACACCGTTGTGATTGGCGGATCATTCGGTGCCGGAAATTATGCTATGAATGGTCGTGCTTATGGTGGTCGATTTATGTGGATGTGGCCGAATGCACGAATTTCGGTCATGGGTGGGGATCAAGCGGCGTCGGTCTTAACAACCATTAAACAGGATGGAATGGACAAACGCGGAATCGATTGGGATGAAGCTGAAAAACAAGCCGAATACGACAAAATCAAACAGCTTTACGAACATCAAGGCAGTCCATACTATTCCACCGCCAGACTCTGGGATGATGGAATTATCAACCCAATTGACACCAGAAAAGTACTGGCTCTGGCCATCGAAGCCGGTCAAAATGCACCGGTTGAAGACACCAAATATGGTGTTTTTAGAATGTAAATGGAAGAGTTGCTCAACAATCCGGAAAAACTTTTAATCATTGGTGCAATCTACCACATTGCTTTTGTGGTGTTTCATCTTCTTTTCTGGAAATTGTTTGATTGGGTCGAAGATTTGAAGAAACTTTCTTTCACCAACAAAGCTGTCATGCAGATAATGAATCTGCGATTGATATTTATCTTTCTGGTTTTTGCATATATTTCATATTTTAATGGCAGTGAACTGCTTAGTACTAAACTAGGACTGACTTTGACAGCTTCAATCGCCCTGTTCTGGGGATTCCGTAGTGCTGAACAAATTTTTTATTTTGGCGTGAATAATATAGCCTCGAATTTGTTATTTCTGGTTTTTGTATTTGGAACTTTGTTGTATAGTTGGGTTTTCTATTTAAGCCTGAGTCTAAATTAGTTAATATTTGAAATTGAACTTCTTTTGAATGAACAACACTAAAATTTGAAATTTTCTTATTGACAATTCACCCCCCCTTATAACATTTAGATTCCATTAATAAATATGAGGTTACTTATGAAATTTTTTATTCCACTAATGATTGTATCAACAATGGTTCAGTCACAAGTTTCCAAAGAAGATATTGGTAAAGTACTTTATAGTGCTGATACCACACCTACAGAAATCACAGCAGATCTTTATGAGAAAGGTCAAAGCCAGGAAAATCAAGAGAAAGGTTATCGATTCATTAAAGCCGAAATCTCAATCCCTCAAATAAAGGACGGACAAGAAATTATCAACGGGTCAAAAAGTTTATTCGCTGATATTCAACACGACGTTTATGGGAATGATATAGAAGTTGATGGTGTTCTTGATTCAGCAACAGTCACCATTCCTTTTGAGTTCGACCCTGAAAAACAATTATTTAGTGAATATCTCGATAATATGCAGGGTGTTATGGAAGATGTTATGAATAAATATCCAGCAGTCAAATCTGGCGGATGTAACCGACTTCCTTTAGGTAGTACTTACACATCGGTGGAATACTGGTTACAAGGTTGTGTTAAAATCACGAGAGTTGCGCAATGTAGAGATATTGGTCAAGGAGTGGCGTGGTATAGTATACGTGAAGAAATGGAAATCCAACCTAGTTGCATTATACCATAGTTCATTTTTTACTTTTATCTACTTAAGCCGAAGCTCTGTCTTCGGCTTTTTTGATTATAGTAGTTTCATTAATTCCATAGCCCATCAGTCATGATATAATGCTGAAAATTTTTTATAATCAAATCCAATGAAACAATTTTCCATGTATAAAACCATCAAAGTCGAAGCGGATAAACGTGGCGTTACAACTGTCACAATGACTCGACCTGAGGTGCATAATGCTTTTAACGCCGAAATGATTGCCGAGCTCACTTCTGCATTTGATGCTTTAGACAAAAACTCCGACACCAGAGTGATTGTTTTGCAATCGCAAGGTGAGTCATTCTCCGCCGGTGCTGATATCAACTGGATGAAATCCATGGTGAAAGCGACGCAAGCTGAAAATCAGGAAGATTCTTTGAAACTGGCAGCATTAATGCGTGCTATCAATTTTTGTAGCAAAGCGGTTATCGCCCGTGTTCAGGGTTTGGCCCTTGGAGGCGGAGTCGGACTCATTGCCTGTTGCGATATTGCCATCGCCAATGAAGAATCCAAATTCGGTTTGACTGAAGCAAAGTTAGGTTTGGTTCCGGCAGTGATTTCGCCTTATGTGATTGATGCTATTGGTTCTCGTCATTCTCGTCGTTTTTTCCAAACAGCGGAGATTTTCAATGCTGAAAAGGCTTATGAAATCGGGTTGATTTCAGAATTTGTTCCGCATGAAGAATTAGATGAGCAAGTTGAAAAACAAATCAGCTTTCTTTTAAAAACAGGTCCGAGTGCAAAGACGATTAGCAAAAAACTAGTTCACTCAGTGTCTGCTAGAACCATTCCCCAGCAGAAGAAAATTGATCAGTACACCACTCAGGTGATTGCGGCGGTTCGGGTTTCTGAGGAAGGTCAGCTCGGTTTAAAAGCCTTTTTAGATAAGAAAAAACCCAAATGGTGATTTTTCTTTGATTGAGCATGGAATCATGCTCTGTTAAAATGGTCAACCATTAGTAATACAAAATGATTCAAAGAGTAAAATAATGAACAAACTAGCTAAAACAATTTTCATTTGCCTGAGTTTAATGGTTTCATTGGCGTTATCAGCAGCTCCGGTATTGGTCAAAATGCAAACCAATCGTGGTGATATTTATTTGGAACTTTATCCTGAAAAAGCTCCATTGAGTGTTGCAAATTTCACACAATATATCAAAGAAGGTTTTTATAACGGAACAATTTTCCATCGAGTCATTAGTAACTTCATGATTCAGGGCGGTGGTTATGACCAGGATTTAGTTCGTAAAAACACCAACCCTCCGATTCAGAATGAAGCCGGCAATGGTCTGAAAAATCTGCGTGGTACAATTGCAATGGCGAGAACCAATGATCCGCATTCAGGGACTTCCCAGTTCTTCATCAATGTTGTTGACAACCCTGCTTTGGATTTTACCGGCGAGCAAAACAGCAGAACATGGGGTTATGCGGTTTTCGGAAAAGTGATTGAAGGTATGGACGTTGTTGATGAAATCAAGTTGACTCCAACCGGGCCAAATCCTCCTTTCAGAAGTGATGTGCCAATTAAAACAATCAAAATTGAGTCTGTAAGTGTGATTGACAAATTACCATCGGATGAATCAAAAACGACTGAAGAACCTGTCCAACAATAATATTTAGATTATTGTGAGTTCGACTGTTTTATTCATTGCTGATTTACATTTAAGTCCACAACACCCGGAAATATTTCAGCGGTTCAAAGACTTCCTTCATGAAAAAGCCCGTCATGCACGGGCTTTGTATATCTTGGGAGATTTGTTTGAATATTATCTGGGCGATGATGCGATGGATGAACTCGCTTCACAAACAGCGCTTGAACTCCAACAACTCAATTCTAAATATCAGACCGAATGTTATTTTATGCCTGGGAATCGAGATTTCCTGGTGTCAGAAGATTTTGCAGAAAAAGCCAGCCTTAAGATTCTAACTGATCCGACAATCATTCAACTAGAAGAGAAAAAAATTATCCTTACTCACGCAGACGAACTTTGTACGGATGATATTGAATACCAGAAAATCCGCACTCAACTCCGGTCTGAACAATGGCAGCAATGGTTTTTGTCTCAAACCATTGAACAACGCATTGAATTTGCCAAACAAGCTCGCCAGAAAAGTATGGAACACACTCAATCTGCCAGTTCTGAAATTATGGATGTGAATCCAGATGCTGTTGAAAATTTATTCAAACAATTCGATTGTCAGTTAATGATTCATGGACACACTCATCGACCGGCATTTCACACCACAGAAATCAATAATCAACAATGTTTAAGGATGGTTGTTGGCGACTGGCATTATCAAACCAGTTATATTAAATTCGAAGATAATAGCTTTAAATTGATTAACAAATAAAAAAGCAACCACATTTCGTACAGTTGCTTTTTCTTGAAATTAAGCAATTAATCAGGATTCTGGTACTAGCTTTGCGGAGACCCAACCTAAGACGGCTCCGGCAACCACAAAATACAAGACGCTTTCAGCAGTCCACCATAACCAAATCGCATCCGGCAAATTAAAAATACCAGACCAGGCAGCTGACCAGCCAGCCATAAAAACGGTCAACATCACGCCATATTTAATTCCTTTCAACAAGCCACTGCCTGAAAAAGACGACCTGACCATAGAATAGATTCCCGCAATAATGATTGCGAAAATAACACCTGTGGTAATCCAGCGTGGCATCAATGCAGCCATATCCGGTGGATCTTGCATCAATTCCGGTCGCCAAAATGCTGCTGTTTGCTGATAATACGGATCTAGAATTCCTTCGTGTAGAAGCGGACCGGTTATCATTCCTAAAAGAAATTGAACCAAATAAAATATGATTCCCCCGATTAAAGCGATTTTAAGATTCATAAAATTCTCCCCTATTTGTTTTAATTTTTATCGCAAATAACACAACTTTCATGCCATTTGACAATTAATTTTAGCAAACAAAATCGTGTCGGAAAAGCATTACTTTTGACTCCTGAACAAAAATTCTGTATAAAAATACTGTAAGATTTCAAAATGTTTACGCTCAGCCCATATTGAATTCGACAAGATTCTGCTAAAATATCGGCTGTTATAAGAATAAAGACTTTGAGGATATCATGACTGCATTAGAAAAGTTGCACATTATGCGAAAGACGAAAGGGGATGTTTTAACACATGGATTGAGTGATGAGGTTATTACAGACTTTTTAAAATCAGACGAAAATTTAGAAAAAGCCATCAATTCAGCTTTTAAGTGTTTTGAACAAATAAAAAAAGAGTTTGCAGACCTAATCGACATGGGCGAAAGAGAACAAATGAGACTTGTTCAAAGTGACTTCGTTAATTTTTATTCAGAAGATGCTGTCAACCCATATGTCTCTGTCGCAGCAAAAGGTCCTTGGTTGGTCACACTTAAAGGAGCTGTTTTACATGACAACGGCGGTTATGGTATGTTAGGGGCAGGACATGCTCCTGATTTTGTATTGGAAACAATGAGCCGACCTCATGTAATGGCAAACATTATGACGCCATCAATTCCACAAATGAGGCTAACCAGAGCTCTGAAGAAAGAAGTGGGACACACACAAGGTCAATGTCCTTTTGAGAAGTTTGTCTGTATGAATTCCGGCTCAGAAGCGGTAACTGTTGCCGCCAGAATTTCTGACATTAATGCCAAGAAAGTAACAGAGGCCGGCGGTCGTCATGCCGGAAAGAAAATTAAAATCATGTCTTTAAAAGGCGCTTTTCATGGTCGTACTGACAGACCTGCCCAGTATTCGGACTCTTCTTTACCCGGTTATAAAAAATATTTAGCTTCTTTTGCTGAAAGAGACAACCTGATTACAGTTCCAATTAATGATGACGATGCATTGAAAAAAGCTTTTGAGAAAGCTGAAAAAGAAAATGTATTTGTCGAATCCTTATTCATGGAACCGGTCATGGGAGAAGGAAATCCTGGAATGTCAATCACTCGCGAGTTTTACGAGACTGCACGCCAATTGACAAAGGATAATGGTACATTATTGCTTGTGGATTCGATTCAAGCCGGATTGAGAGCCCACGGATGTTTATCTATCGTGGATTATGCAGGATTTGAAGGAATTGATCCACCGGATATGGAAACCTATTCAAAAGCCCTCAATGCCGGTCATTATCCAATGTCGGTTTTAGCAATGACCGATGCAACTTCTAAAATGTATGTCAAAGGTGTTTATGGAAATACTATGACCGCCAATCCCAAAGCGATGGATGTCGCCTATGAAGTATTAACTCGAGTTGATTCTGACTTGAGAAAAAATATTGTTGAACGAGGCAAGGAGTTTGTGCAAAAACTTAAAGGTCTTCAACAAAAACTTAACGGCAAAGTGACCAATGTACAAGGAACCGGTTTATTGTTTTCTTGTGAACTAGCACCGGAATATAAAGCCTATGGTATAGACTCAATTGAGGAATACATGCGTTTTAGAGGAATTGGTGTTATTCATGGTGGAGCAAACTCACTCAGATTTACACCTCATTTTGCTATCACTTCCAAAGAAGTCGATCTGATTATTGATGCCGTCGAGTATGCAATTTTAAATGGACCCAAAGCAAACGCTTTAGACAAAGCCAGTTAATAATTTCGGGTGAAAACTCAAACAAACAACAGGGAAATCTTGTTGTTTGTTATGAGTTACACGATAATCCTTTTTTGAATTTTCACTACACAACTTAAAGGTAAGTAAAGGTAAAACGCATGATTGATATTTCTGTTGATATTTCTATCAAACAAGCACTCCAGGGAGAGATTGCTTTTGACACAACTGTAACGATTAAAGGTTGGGTTAGAAACCGCAGAGACTCTAAAGGTGGTTTTTCATTTTTAGTGATGCACGATGGTTCTTGTTTTGATGCCATTCAGGTCATTGCTGATGATTCACTTGAAAATTATGAAGATGAAATCAAACATTTAACAACAGGATGTTCGGCAATTATTACCGGAAAACTTGTGAAATCCGGTGGCCAAGGTCAATCTTGTGAAATTCAGGCTTCTGCTGTTGAAGTGACGGGCATGGTTGAAGACCCTGAAACCTATCCGGTACAACCCAAGAGACACACAATGGAATTCTTACGAGAGGTTGCACATTTACGCCCTCGTACCAATACTTTCAGTGCCATGACACGTGTTCGCAACACATTGGCTCAAGCTGTTCATCGTTTTTTTCATCAAAACGGTTTTTTCTGGATCAGTACCCCGATAATCACTGCTAGCGACTGTGAAGGTGCCGGTGACTTATTTAGAGTCACACAACTGGACTTGGCAAACTTGCCAATGACTGATAAAGGTGTGGTTGATTATTCTAAAGACTTTTTCGGAAAAGAAACCTACCTGACAGTTTCAGGACAACTGAATGTAGAAACTCATGCCATGGCATTATCAAAAGTTTATACTTTCGGCCCGACTTTCCGTGCAGAAAACTCCAATACAACTCGCCATCTCGCAGAGTTTTGGATGATAGAACCTGAAGTGGCATTCAATAATTTGAGCGATAATGCAGATTTGGCTGAGGATTTCCTCAAGTTTGTTTTCAAAGCTGTCCTCAATGAAAATCCGGATGATATGCAGTTTTTCGACCAATTTGTACAAAAAGGCGTGATTGAAAGATTAGAGTCTTTCCAAAATGACAGTTTTGCCCGTGTTGAGTACACTGATGCCATAGAAATTTTACAAAAATCAGGTCAAAATTTTGAATACAAACCGGAATGGGGAGCTGATTTACAAACTGAGCATGAAAGATATCTGACGGAAAAACACTTCAAGAAACCTACAGTTATCATGAACTATCCAAAATCTATCAAACCATTTTATATGCACTGCAATGATGACGATAAAACTGTTGCAGCAATGGATGTTCTAGTTCCGGGTGTTGGAGAGTTGATTGGCGGTTCACAACGTGAAGCCCGTGTTGATGTTTTATTGGAAAGAATGAAAGAGCATCATCTCAATCTTGAAGAATACAAATGGTATATTGATTTGCGTCGCTATGGAACAGCTCCTCACGCCGGTTTTGGTTTGGGTTTTGAAAGATTGGTGAGTTATGTCACCGGAATCAATAACATCCGTGATGTGATTGCATTCCCAAGAACACCGGGTAACGCTCGATTTTAATTGAAAATCCGATTGATTCAGTTGAAATATTCAATTGTAGAATTGATACAAATCAATAACTGCTTTGCATAAAATTCGCTATAATAAAAGCCAGATTTACAACTTGGAGAACTATTATGGCGAATGAAGGTTATCACGAACCGATTGAAGAACTATCCGATGAAACTCGAGACATGCACCGTGCCATCACATCCTTGATGGAAGAGCTTGAAGCGGTCGATTGGTATGCACAAAGAATGGATGCCTGCAAAGATGAAGAGCTTAGAGCCATTTTAAAACACAACAGAGATGAAGAAAAAGAACATGCTGCTATGGTTCTGGAGTGGATTCGCCGTCGTGATCCTGAGTTTGACAAAGAATTGCGTGACTACTTGTTCACTGATAAACCAATTGCACATAAGTAATTTATTAGAACCTCAGGGTAAAAGTCATGAGTGTTGATTTTGATGCACTCTTCCCTACTTTTAACCAGATTTCTGCAAGTGGCCAGATTAAATGCAAGGATGCTGATTTTATCGTTACCGAACATACTGATATTGACTTCACCGGAGATGGGGAGCACCTGTGGCTATACGTTGAAAAGATCAACTCAAATACGGATTGGGTTGCCAAACAACTTTCCAATATTTGCCAGGTTCCACGAATGCAAGTCGGCTTTGCCGGTCTAAAAGATAGACATGCAATAACCAGACAATGGTTTAGTGTCCAGCTCCCTAAAGTTTCTGATATTTCAAAAATCAACTCTGCTTTGCCTGATGAAGTTCAAATCATTAACTCATCATGGCATAACCGAAAATTAAAAACCGGACAGCTCGATTATAATCATTTCGAAATTTTGATTCGGAATATTGAAGGCGATAAAAACTCAGTTGATGAGAATATCGAGAATATCAAACGATTTGGATTTCCTAATTATTTTGGTCCACAACGATTTGGAATCGAAATGGGCAATATTGAAAAAGCCAAAGATTGGTTCTCAGGGACTTATAAAGTCAAAAACAAAAACCTCAAAAGTTTGCTCATTTCAACAGCCAGAAGTTATATTTTCAACTCAATTGTAGCCGAGAGAATCAAACAAGGCATCTGGAACAAATCAGTCAAAGGCGATATATTCCAGCTTCAAGGTAGCAATTCGTGGTTCAAAGATTCAGATGCAACACCTGATGAAATCTCCACCCGATTAAAGGATTTTGACATCAACATAACCGCTGCCATGTGGGGTGAAAACCAATCAATTAGTAATGATGAATGCTTGGTTCTGGAAGAAAATATTGCAAGCCAATTCCAAACATTCCAGCAAGGGTTAACAAAATTCAGATTAAAACAAGAAAGGCGTTCCATTCGTTGTATAGCTTCAGAGCTTAGCCATGAATGGTTTGATAAAAACCTTAAACTTTCGTTTAGCCTCCAACCGGGAAGCTACGCAACCGGATTGATTCGAGAAATCTTAAACTATTCGGAATAAAAAAGCCTGTCAAAATCTAACAGGCTTTTCAATGCTTAAACAACCAAACCTTTATCAAGGTCTGATTTGTTTCTTACTTATTTAGCAACAAGTCTTCTACCGGCAAAACCAACCATCACCAATAACAGTAACATCAATCCATATTGACTCAAAGTTGGAATCACACGAGTCGGACCGGTTACACCGGAAACACCGTTATTATTTGCAGGTACATTGTCTGTTTCATCAGCTGAAACAGAACCACTCATTGACATGCTTCCATAACCTGAAACATTAGCAACTACATTACAAACAGCCGAACCACCATTTGCTAATGTTCCGATGTTCCATGATAAATTACTACCTGCAACCATCATTCCACAATCATCAGAAACATAGTCTAAACCGGAACTCAAAGTTGCTGATACAGCTGTATTATTCGCATCACCAGGACCATTATTTGTCGCAGTCAATGTAAAGTTTACAGCATCACCAATACCCAATTGACCGACTGCATTATTTGAAATCGTTAATTGAACATCAGCCTCAGGTGCACCTGCAACCCACTCAACGCTATCAATACCAATATAATCTGAATTGTTCCCAAACGGACCACCATCAGCAACCCAATATACAAATGCAACACGACCTGTGCCATTAACATCGGATGTGAATTGAGTCCAATCTTGCGGATAACCACCAGAATTTAAGCCAGGGTTAATCTCTGTAAGCGTATTAGTGAAGTCTCCGAATCCACCAAAACAATCACCAGTTGTAGTTCCGCCTGTAGGGCTATGAACAACTACCAATCTATCAGGATAAGTACTTCCAGTTGCTGTCCTGGTCCAGAATGAAACAGTTTGTAAGTAACCCAAATCCGGCATTATTAACCAGTTACAGATATTTGAACCTGATGTATTATTGTAGTTAGCCGCTATATATTCAGTCGAACCACCTGCCTGTGCTGCAAATACAGCATCATTTCCTTGAAACCAGTTAGTCGTTCCTACGGGGTTGGATTGATTGTCCATAATCCAACCTGGAAGATTTGTAATATCAACAAAACCTTCTGATGTAGCGCCATTAATCACTTCCGGAGCAGGCGCTGTGCTATCTGACAAATAACCCGTTCTGGCTTCATTATCTGCTGAAAATGCCATACCTGACGACATCACTAAAAATAGAATAAGTGTTTTTTTCATTATTTATACCTCTGAATTATACTCTAGGGTAGAATCTACCATATGTTAGAGTTTTGTTAAAGGTATTTAAGCCCGATTACTCAAAACTATTTGCAAAAATCATAACCGCATCTTGGTACTTAATAATATGTTTACCCGTGGTGCATTTAGCAAAAAGCTAAAAAAGTAAGTTACTCATTAGCAAAAGCCGTGTATATTTAGGATTCTCAACATCAAAATACACTACAAAATGAGTAACTTAGAATCTAGTTATACCAAAATATTAAATACATTGCACCAAGTAGAACCCAAAAGAACTTTTTAAATCAAATTAGAACTCCAAAACTAAGCGATATTGAGTTAATTGCAATCAATATTACATCAGAATACCTGAATTGACTCCGAAAGAGACTTGTTTAACAAACTGCCTCAGTACCTTCTGGATAAAATTGAAAGAACCGTATATAACAGAAGAAAGCGTGGATTATTCCTTTATATTGAACAAGTTAGGAAGAAAATGGCAGAGGCAATGATTGGCGATGACAAACACTTTGTCATCGACAGTATGCCCTTGAGGTCTGCAAAATGAGCCGTGCCGCTAGGTCAACAATCTGCAAAGAGGATATGAACTCATCACCCAATCATGGGTATTGTGCATCTCAAAAAATGAGCTTCTATGGATACAAACTTCATTCAGTATGCTCTTCTGCCGGTGTTTTCAAAAGTTTTGATTTGACACCGGCTAATGTCCACGACATCCATTATCTGAATGATGTTAAAGAACAGCTTAAAAGTTGTTATTTAATTGGTGATAAAGGTTACCTGAGTCATAGCATTCAACTTGATTTATTTGAAACGAGGGAAATTAGGCTGGAGGTTCCTATGCGTAAAAATCAGTTTAACTTCAGAAAGATGCATTGGATACTTTCAAGAACCAGGAAACGAATTGAGACTTTGTTTTCTCAGCTTTGCGACCAATTTATGATTCGCAGAAATTATGCAAAAACATTTGATGGGTTCAAATCCAGAATACTTTCAAAGTTAACGGCTTTAACTGTAATTCAATTTATCAACCACTCCGAAAATCGTAATATTAACAATTTAAAAATTAAAATTGCCTAAATGCACCACGGGTATGTTTACTATTAAGTGCAAGTACGGTTATATCTTGAATAAGCCCACTTGGCCACTTAACTTTCACTTGTAACAGGCTATTACCTCCTAATCCAAAATGCTGAATCATTTGATTTCCTGCTCCTCTGGAATCACCACTATTCACCTCGGAGATTAGCGTATTTCCATCTGATAATGACAACTCAACTCTTGTGCCAATAGCATTCCTATTCACATTCATCCAACCTTCAAATTGAAGTGCAATCCAGTTATTTGAATTCGATGTGATATTTTTATAGAGACCTTTGCTAGAAACACAAGAAATTTGAAAAAATGTTAAACTACCATAGTTCACAAAATTTATTAAAATCATGTCTTGGAAACAACTTAGCCAATCAAGCTTAGCCGACTCACTAGCCAGCCACCATAAATCCCTTGAAGAACTTGATGATATTCATGAATTACTGGACTGGAGTCGAATTGAAGCTCATCTGAGAGATATGTTTTCATCCAAACGAGGAGAGCCGGCATGGCCTCCGCTATTAATGTTTAAAATCATGTTACTGCAACAATGGTATGGACTGAGTGATGAAGGCATGGAAAAACAATTGGCACGAGATTTATTATTTCGTCGTTTTACCGGACTTGGTTTAAGTGATGGAACACCGGATCATACTGTTATCTGGCGTTTCCATAAACTGATTGGAAAATTAAAACTGGCAGAGGTTTTATTTGAAGAAATCAACCAACAACTTTGTGAACAAAACATTATGATTAGAGCCGGAGGAGTCAGTATTATTGACGCCACAATAATCGAAGCCAAAAACTCTCGTCCTAAAAATGGAAAAAGCGGTGAGAATACACAGGATAAAGATGCTGCTTATACCAGTAAAAAAGGTTCAGATGGCAAGCTCAAAACCACTTATGGTTTTAAACTTCATGGTAACAGTGATGAAGATGCCTTTTACAAAAATACACCTGTACTGCTGCCAATGAGCATGATTCTAAACAATTTAAGAACTGCTTACAGGAGAGGAATCTCAGGTTTATGCTGATTGTGCCTATAAAAGCAAGGAATATGATGAGTATCTTCAAGGAATAAAATAAAAAATAAAATACTTTGAGCGAGCTACTGCAACAAGCCTCTGACTGAGAAACAAAAGCAGGCTAACACATGGAAGTCTCAGATTAGAAACTGTGTGGAAAGTGTATTTGGAATATTAAAGCTTCATTATGGTCTCACTAAAGCCAGACATGGAGGATTAATGCAATTACATACATCAATAGGCTGCTGCCATGGCATATAACCTTAAAACGGTAAAAATACAAAATAGTTGTGCCTGAAATATGGCAAAACACCCCGATTAGCACTCAAAAAGCTAGTCGGGATTAAGAAAATCGGAACAAATAGTGGTTTTTATCGAAAATCGAAAAAATCAGAAGTTTTAATCAATCAAGCAAAGGTCTCTCCTAAAAATAAACTTTATAAGTCTATAATAAAAACTGTTAATTGTGTAACAAAATTTAACAAAAAGTTAATTACTAATCATTATTAGGTTTATTGATATGGTATATTAATTGCAAAATTCAAATAGGGGATGATCATGAAACCAATTTTCTTAATTCTTACACTTGTCAGTGTAAGTCTTTTTGCACAGGATAAAAGTCAGATTTACTCTGACATGTTGCAAGATATTCAATACGAAAAAGTTAAAGCCGATCCTGCATTATTGAGAAGCCTTAAAGAACAACACAATAAGTTCAATGCCTCAAAACTAACAACTCAATTTTCAAGCAAAGGAGCTATTACAGCCTTCATCAATGGAACAATCACGGAAAATGCGGGAAGTACCGGTTTACCGGGATATACTGTAAATCTCTTAAAATATGATGAATTACAGCAAAGATTTAATTCTTATAATACCACTACCACTATTACCGGAGGAATTTATACACTAACAATTACTGAAACAGGAGTTTACTCAGTATCAGTTGGCGATCCTTATGATGGAGATAATTATTTGTCCTATATATGGAATGTTACAAATAACTCTCCGCAACTTTGCTCTTTTTGTGATGAATCTTCCGACACTCATGGATTTGTTATCGATTCAAATATAACTATCAACAATATCAATTTTTCACTAGAATTGGGTGGAACCATCGAGGGTAATATTTCGGATGCAACTACAATGCTACCGGTATCTACTTTGGAAGTAGAATTATTCAACACAGATTCCAATACCCCGTACTACTATATTTATACCGATTTGGATCAAGTGACTGGTGACTATATTGCCAGAGGGGTTCCTGCTGGAAATTACCGATCTTATTTAACTGCCAGTTACGAAAATAATATGCATATACCAGAAATATACGGTGGCCCACAATGTAATATTTGTTATCCTTTGGTAGAGGATGGTATTGGCTCAGTTCTTGCCGTAGCAGGTGGAGTTACTTTGTCAAATATAGATTTTAGTGTTGAAGTTGGAGCCAGTATTTCCGGTTTCCTAGTTGATCAAATTGATTTGCAGCCTCATTATGATTATGGAGCTATCTATGTTTTTAACGAGCTGAATTATTTAATTGCATATGTCATTGTTTATGGTAATGAATTCAACCCAGTTGGTGACGGATCATATACAGTTGGTGGATTACTCCCTGGCAGTTTCTATATTCAAGGGGGCGACTTGGGCAGAAGGTATTATCAAAGAGAATTATTTGAAAGTATACCGTGTCCATATTCAGGTTGTGACAGAGGAGATGGTGACCCGGTTGTTGTTGGTAGTCAGCAACATCTGGCAGGAGTCAATATTCAACTCAATCTCGGTGGAAAAATCGAGGGGTTTATTAAAGACGCTGTTACAGGCGCAGGCTTGACTACTCTCGATGGGGCGACTCAATGGTTTCAAATTTATGACAGTGCAGGAAATGTTGCCGGCGGTGGTCGTGTTTATGATACGGTGTCAGGGGCTTTCAATCTTGCCCGAGCCGTTGCTCCTGGTAACTATTATTTAAGAACAGGTTCTATGTTTAGTGGTGAATATAACGAGCCATATATTGAAGAGTTATACAACAACATTCCCTGCCCCGGAATATCTTGTGATTTAACTTCAGCAGGATTAGGAACACCTATCACTGTTGTAGAAAGCGCAACAACATCGGGTATCAGTATTGAGCTATCTGAAGGGAATTCTTTTACCGGTTTAATTACTGAATTAGGAGGAGTTAACCCGATACCCAACGTGCACGTTCTGGCTTATACAGCAACCAATCCGCCAAAATTTGCTACTTGGGCAACGACTGATGCAACAGGTAATTTCACAATTTATGGGTTACCTGATGGCGATTACTATTTGTTAACGAATAACGGTTCTAACTTACCATTTATGGGACTTTTCCCAGCTGGCTCAGCCGGCTGGATTGATATTCTTTATGATGGAATCGCTTGCCCGGGAGGAAGTTGTGATTTTAACACAGGGAATATAATATCTTTACCTCTCGGTTCCACGCTTGGCTCAATGCCCGATATAACAATGACGTTGAACCAAGGGGCAACAATATCAGGTCGTGTCACAGACTATTATTTAAACACACCAATTAGTAATGTTTTCATCAACGTGTTTGATTCAAGTGGGACATTTATAGCATCCCAAGTGACCAACTCCCAAGGCGAATACACTACAATCGGTCTGCCTGCTGGAACTTATTACTTAACAACCAGTAGTTATGAGGTTATTGTTGATGAAATTTATGGAGGCAGTTATTGTTTTGAATCGAATTGCGACCCATTATCCGGCACTCCAATAGTATTAACAAATCAACAAACAACTACCGGATATGATTTCAAGCTGAAACCTGATTTTATATTCTCTAACGGGGTGGATTAAGTAAAACCTTTCAAATTAAACTCGGGAGCATATATATTTTTGCTTCCGAGTTTAATCTCTGACACCAAAAATATCAGTTCCAACTCGAACCATTGTCGTATGGCATGCGATGGCTGATTCTAAATCATTAGACATTCCCATTGATAATGTGTCTAGCTCACCTATCTTTTGCATTCTTTTAAAAACATCAAAACAATATTGAAAATACTCTTTTTGAATCTTTTCATCAAATGCCGGTGGTGGAATACACATCAAACCACGAATTTTTAGTTTTACAAATTCAGGTGAAGACTTAATCATTTCTAAAATTTCTTCTTCAGAACACCCACTTTTACTTTCTTCATTTCCAACTTTAAGTTGTAATAATACATTCAAAGGTTGCTTATCATCCGGTCGTTGATTATTGAGGCGGGTTAGTATTTTTTTGGAATCCACAGACTGAACCCAATCAAAATACTTGGCAATGTATTTCGTTTTGTTGGACTGAATTGGTCCTATGAAATGCCACTCGATTTCTAAATCACGCAGAAGTTCGATTTTTTCAACTGCTTCCTGAACATAACTCTCACCAAATTTTCGGTGTCCGATGTGATAAAGTTCTTTAATCTTCTCGATGGGTTGTTTTTTACTCACAGCTAATAAATCAACTTGATGAGCTATGCGATTCTTTTCACACGAATCTTGAATTCTTTTCAACACAGAGCGATATTGAGCTTCAATAGACATGGTATTTATGCTTTTAAAAAGGTATTTTAACTCTTTTTCATTGAAAATCTAAAAACTTTTCTTTGCCATTCTTAAACTCTCAGTTAAAATACTCGCCTTTTTTGTAATCTAACTACTTGGAGAAAATAACTAATGCCTAGCGTAAAAGTAAGGGATAACGAACCTTTTGATATCGCTCTGAGACGTTTCAAACGTGCTTGTGAAAGAGCGGGAACACTTGCTGAATCACGTAAAAGACAGTTCTATGAGAAACCAACTCAAGAACGTAAAAGAAAAGCTGCTGCTGCTGTTAAACGTACAGAGCGTCAAGCAAGAATGCAAAGAATTCGTAAGCGTAAATACTAAAATTTCTTAGGAAAGTTTTAAAACAATGTCTTTAAAAACAACCATTCTGGATGATATGAAACTTGCCATGCGCGAGAAAGACAAGCAGAAAGTGTCTGCTTTACGTCTTTTAACAGCCGCAATTAAGCAAGTTGAGGTTGATGAACGAAAAGAACTTACTGATAGTGATATCATCTCAATCGTTACTAAAATGATTAAGCAAAGAAAGGACTCGGTTCAGCAATATCAGAAAGCCGAGCGTCAGGATCTTGCAGATCAGGAATTGTTTGAAATCGGCATTCTAGAAAATTATCTTCCAAAACAACTTTCCGAATCTGAACTTGATGAAATTATCAGCAAAACTGTTTCTGCTGTTGGAGCTGCAAACATGGCTGATATGGGCAAAGTGATGGGGCAACTAAAGCCACAACTTGCCGGCAAAGCTGACATGTCAATTGTCAGCCAAAAAATCAAAGCATTACTGCAATAGTTTCTTTCTCTTTTTTTCGCACAAGGATGTGTGATAACATAAATCATTTAGGCTAAAATTAAATGGCTGGCATCCCTACAGAGTTTATCAATCAGGTTTTAGATAGAATTGATATTATTGATGTCATCGCCCCCAGAGTTTCGCTTAAAAAAGCCGGCAAAGACTATCAGGCACTCTGTCCTTTTCACACTGAGAATACACCTTCATTCACTGTCAGCCAGCATAAGCAATTCTATCATTGTTTTGGTTGTGGAAAGCATGGTTCGGCCATTCGGTTCTTAATGGACTTTGAAGGAATGGAATTCGTTGATGCCGTTGAAACTCTGGCACAATCGGCAGGTTTAGCCATACCCAAAACGTCTTTTCAGCAAAATAATAAAAGCAAAAATTTATACGAATTAACCAGCCGAGCCAATCGTTTTTTCACCTATCACTTCAAACATTCTGATGTTGCCAAACGATATATGGCGCAAAGAAATATCTCCCAGGAAGT
>JAWLAO010000009.1 GCA_041395445.1 Gammaproteobacteria bacterium
CAGGACCTTGTTGGGCGGATACAGATAAATAACAAAAAATGAGTAATAAAGCGAATATTAATTTTTTCATATCAATAACTCCTTGAGGTTTAGTATTGGTTTCCAGAAATCATGGAAACCAGAAAATATTGTCACAATTTTATTTTACAAATGATTGATGATAACATTGGGTTGCCAGTGCAAAATTACTTCATCCAAGTCTAACGAATAACACTAATTATTAAAAAATATTCCTGTATCCGAACTGATTTTTATCGCTTCAAAAGTATGACCATCCTGATCTTCTCCGAAAAGACGATAGGCACCCAATCCGCCAAGTTTCATTTTGAAAAGTGGTTTGTTGCTTGGATCATTTCCAAATAAACCATAATCTTTTCTAAACTCACAACCGGGACTTACAATTTCATCATCTGAAATAAGTTGGCATGTGATATCACCCCATAACAAATATTCAGGGTAAATTAAAGGATAAAAGTAATAAACCGGATAATGGGTTTCATTGATTCCATCCTGATTTGCATCAGCAATTATTTTATTTCCTATAACAATTGTTTCAGAAAAGTTATTAAAAGGCTGGTATGGAGCATATATTGGATTACCAATTTCAGGATTAAGCGTATATAACAAAGTCCAAACACCTTTTAATTCAGGAAACTGGAAAGATGTCTGTTCAGGAAAATCTCTGCTTTTTGTAACACCAAAGATAATTGGCACAATATTTTGCTCTTCTCCACCATTGATACTGTACAGAGCATGATTTTTTTGTGTGAACTTCAGTGAAATTTGTCCCTCATAATCTGTTTGAGTAGGAAAAACATAATCATTGTTAAAACTATTGCCATTCTCAAACTGCATCAAATCAGCATTGAGCGTCCACATGATATTGGGTTCATCAGAAGGTGATAAATCGTTAACAAATGTCCACCATCTGGACTTTCCATCATCATCGTACCCAAAAACCACTCCAAACAGTTTGCCATCCTGTATGTCAAGAGTCATTCCGCTTCCTGATTGATCCGGGTTATACCACATCCCATTATGAGGTTCGGTTCGTTTTGATAGAGACTCACAGTCCACACAAGGAGCTACAGGACCTTGTTGGGCGGATACAGATAAATAACAAAAAATGAGTAATAATGCGAATATTAATTTTTTCATATCAATAACTCCTTGAGGTTTAGTACTGGTTTCCACAATTCGTAGAAATCAATATTTTCGTAATGTTCAATTTAAAAACAACCATTTGTATATGTGGCAACGACTTGATTGCTATATGCGCTGCAACCTGCTGAGTTACAAGCTTTTGCCCTTAAATACTCAGTTCCAGCTACATTTATGAATGTTCCTGTTGCTGAACCACTATATACTAGTGCCGGAGAACCAAATGATGAACTTGAGGATGAATAGAGTTTATATTGTGTTGCGCTCGATTGCGCTGTCCAGTGAATTGTATTCATACCATAGCAAGCTCCGCTTTGCGATGAGATTGGATTGGGCGCTGAAGGTACAGTCAAAGCATTCCCTCTCCATCCCGAAACTATTGGCATTGTATTATTTAATGATTGTTTCATATTTCTATTGGAAGCACCGGTAGCAATCCCATTGTAATACTTACTCGGATTTGAGAAATAATCTATTCTTTCACAGGGTGAATATGGACCATTAAAGACACAGTCATCAGAGCCTGTTCCATAAGCACCCATAATGGTTTGCCAACTATTATCCGGGTTTTGGTGATCAAAATAAATTAGGCCTCTGGAATATGAGTAAACACCCGGATATCCCCCTGCAACAGCATGAGCACCACCAAATATATGCCCAATCTCATGCAATGCTGTCAAATCTCCCAAAGCATAAGAGTCTGCGACTACTGCAAATGGATATTGTGATAAATAGCCATAAGCTAAGCCACCTACTCTACCACTAAATCCAGCTTGACATTGCTGACCTGTATTTGATCTAACAATTAAGACTGCAATATCAGCTCCATAAGTAACTATATCTTGTTGTATATTAGAAAATTCGCTTAATGAGTAACCCATTTTATTCAAAATATCATATTTACATTGTCCTGAAAAAGTGGAGTTTATAATTTTCATACCGGCAGATGATATAGAGTTATTGGAAGCGACTCCGCTACGAAAAAGTGCCGCATTCATTTCAGATACAATTGTGCTAACATAAGCACTCGGCCAATAGACATCACTGGAGAAGTAGAACAATACTTTTACATAACCTGTACCGTTAGCCCATTTTTCAACATAATTAACAGCTTTTTTTTCAATACCTTCTTCACCAATAACATCTTCGCTAGTATCCTTATTCATCAACCTTTTTTCCAACTTGGCAATGGCGTGTTTATTGCCGGAACCTTCCAGTGGTGCGATGATATAAATAAATTTGCCATAATTGATTTTTCCCATGACATTATCACCATCAACAGAAATCGTGAAGAAGTTACCGGTATCGCCTTCTACATGCCCTGTATAAGTGACAACATCCTCTCCTTCTATCAGATTCTGAACATTCTCAACATTCAGAAATAATGGTTGGCTGCTGTCAGGAACTTTGATGGGTATTTGTTGACCTGACATTTGTGTGTTTGGGGCTTCATAGAATTTGCCATTCTCTCCTTTGAAAACACTTAAGGCACGTTTATTAAAACGAATATAACTGGCATTGATTAAGGCATTCTCATGTCCTAAACCAGCCTTGAGGATATGTTCATTCGTCATTGGTTGCGGATTGAGACTTACAAAATCCGGTCGATTTTCAATGGCATGGTAATTAACTGCGTGAGAAGCTGATGCAAATATCAGGCACGCTAAAATGTATGTATGTATGTATTTTTTCATAGGTATTTCCTCTGTCAATAATTTAAAAAATATAATTCCCTATCTCACCGAACTGAGTTTAGTGGTTTGGTCAAACCCATATTTCAGCAAGATTCCAAAATCATAGCACAAAATATGTTAGATTTTTGTGAATTATTACTGAAAATGGTGTGATTTATTGATTCGTTTTTCAAACTTCTGTCTCGCATATTGAAAAAAGCAGATAAATACAAATTAATAAATAACACATTCAGCTAAACTTCATTGGAACATGTTATAATCATCAGCACTTGTATTGTTACAATCTTAAATGAAATTACTGGCACTCATACTCGCTTATTTAATCAGTCACACCATCAAAAAACCGGATAAACTGCGCGATTTTACCTGGTATAAAAACTGGGCAAGGTGGTTTGAAAAATCTAGCGGAATTAAAAGTCCTGAATTGAATGTGATTCTCACAGTTGCTCTTCCCGTACTAGCGATATACTTCATCCTTTCACTACTTTTTGGTTCTGTTTTGGGTGTGTTATTGGTTTCAGTTTTGATTCTTTTTTATGTCATTGGACCACATAGTCTCAAAGAAGATGCCGAAAGCGGAGAAATTCACAAAAGACTGGGATTGAGAAAAAACACCAAAGTCTCAACTTTAATTAAAACCATGACTGAAGTTTCCATGCATCGTTGGTTTGGAGTTTTTTTCTGGTATGTTGTTTTAGGAGTTGCCGGTGCTTTAATTTATCGTTTAAGCGAGCGACTCGATTTTTATACTGAAAATGATAATGAATTGAAAAGTACGACAACGCGTCTGATGAAAGTGCTCAACTTCCCGGCGGCATGGATGATGGTTATTTCTCTGGCAATCGCCAGTGATTTTGAAAGAATTTTCAAAAAATGCAAACCTTATATGAGCTTTGAAAATATCAAATCCATGGATGACAGTTTTTTGTATGAGGCAACAGATTTCGCGGTTGAAATTTGCGAAATTGAACCTGACGAACAAAAAAATGTCGAATTGGTGACATTAAGCGTTTTGAAAAGAATGCTGGTGGTTTGGCTTGTGGTAGTATCTATTCAAGTTATTTTAGCAATTTAAAATTTAAGGTTTATTGAAATGCATAATGTGAAGTTTGTCCTCTTGGTTTTATCCTTGTTTTTGTTTTTTTCTGATGCCTCAGCAAAGAAAAAAATGTACAAATGGGTGGATGAAAACGGTCGTGTTACATACAGTGACAAAGTTCCACCAGAGCAAATTGATAAAGAACATAAGGAGCTAAACGAACACGGAATTGTTGTTGAAAAAGTTGTCGATAAAGAAGTCGAAAATCAACTCGCCGAGCAAAAAAGACAGCAAGAAGCGGAAGAAAAATTAGCTGCTGAAGAAGAAGTCAAGCGTCAAAACATCCTGAAGGCCTATACCAGTGAAAAAGAAATTGAAAGATTGAAAGAAGAAAGACTCTTTGCACTGAAAAAAAATATCGAATCCGCTCAACAAAACCTTGAGTTTCAAAAAAACAGCCGTGAGCAATTGGTCTCAATGGCAGCTGACTCAGAACGCAAAGGTCAACCGGTTTCAGATTCATTACAATCAAGAATTAAAGCCGTTGATGAAAAGATTTCTTATCAAATCGAATTTATTGAAACCAAAAAAGCGGAAGTGAGTACCGTTGAGGAGAAATTCGAAGAAGATTTAAAAATGTATAACGAAGCGAAATATGGTAAATAACCAACCATTTTAGCGACAATCACGACAAATTATCCGGTATATATGCCTTTGAGCCGGACTAATTACTGGATTATTATTTTATCATTGCATAAAATACCACACGAAATTTATATTTACACCAAGGGGTACAAAACAAGATGAGCGATAAAGAGCAACGCGTTAAAGAAATTATTGTTGAGCAACTGGATCTGGATGTTGATGCATCTGAGTTGAATAACAGTGCTTCATTTGTTGATGATTTAGGTGCTGACTCACTGGATACTGTTGAGTTGGTTATGGCTTTGGAAGAAGAATTTGATTGTGAAATTCCTGAGTCTGATGCAGACAAAATCACAACCGTTCAAGGTGCTATTGACTATGTAGTAGCTAACGCCTAATCTTCAGGGCTGATTACTGAACTTTAGATAAAGCTGCGTCATGTTACGTGGCTTTTTTAATTTAATAGGGGAACGATTTTATGAAACAAAGAAGAGTTGTAGTAACAGGTTTGGGGATTGTATCACCTGTTGGAAACTCCATTGATACAGCCTGGAAGAACATAGTAGCGGGCAATAGTGGTATTGACCAGCTCACTCACTTTGATACAACCGATTTTGCTTGCACCATTGCAGGGGAAATCAGAGATTTGGATATTGACAAATATATCAACAAAAAGGAATCCCGCAAAATGGATCCTTTTATGCATTATGGAATTGCAGCCGGAGTTGATGCTATCGCTGATTCCGGTTTAGAAATTAATGACGACAATGCTGAAAGAGTCGGTATTTATATCGGTGCCGGTATTGGTGGTATTTATGGTATTCAGAAAACCACAGAGACATGGCTGGAAAAAGGGGCACGAAGAATCTCACCGTTCTTTGTTCCCAGCACCATTATCAATATGGCCGGTGGTCATCTTTCGATTATGTATGGAATCAAGGGACCGAGTTTTTCAGCAGTAACCGCTTGTTCGACAGCAACACATAATATTGGCTTAGCTATGCGTTCCATCATTTATGGTGAAGCCGATGCCATCGTGTGTGGTGGTTGTGAGTATGCGACAACACCTTTAGCAATTGGAGGATTTGCCTCTGCAAAAGCATTGTCCACACGAAATGACGACCCTAAACGAGCCTCCAGACCTTGGGATCAGGATCGTGATGGTTTCGTATTGGGTGACGGTGCGGGCGTTCTGGTGCTCGAAGAGTATGAACATGCAAAAGCTCGTGGAGCTAAGATTTATGCTGAAATCATTGGGTTTGGCATGAGTTCGGATGCTTACCACATGACATCACCATCACCGGCGGGAGAAGGAGCGGCGAGATGCATAGTTAATGCGATGAAGGATGCTAAAATCAACCCGGAACAAATTGATTACATCAACGCACACGGAACTTCCACACCTCTGGGCGACAGAGGAGAGACCGATGCAATCAAGACTGCTCTGGGAGATTATGCTTATAAAACGGCTGTTGGTTCAACTAAATCCATGACCGGACATTTGCTGGGTGCAGCCGGTGGTGTTGAAGCGATATTCAGCGTGCTTTCCATTCGTGATCAGGTGTTACCGGGAACCATCAACTTGGATAACCCGGGTGAAGGATGTGACTTAGATTACATTGCAAATGACTCACGAGATGCAGAAGTTAATATTGTCATGTCAAATTCATTTGGGTTTGGCGGAACCAATGCAACCGTTGTGTTTCAAAAAGTATAATCACAAAATTCGTGAAAAAACAATTTCGAGCCAAGCTGGAAACAGTTCCTGATTTACAAGCTCTGGCTCGAAGTTTCCCTAAGAAATTCCCGGCATTACTCAATAGCCATATTGTTAACGAAATCACCGGTCGTTACAGCATTCTTTTTAAAAAATCAAAGGACATTCGCTTTGCCTATTCACAAGGGCAACTCAATCGGTTATTTAAGAAGTTTGATAAGAAAATACCCAAATCTAAGAAAGATTTTCCCTTACCGTTTTATTCCGGTTGGTTTCTTTATCTAAGTTACTCTGCAATCAAAGCGTGGGAAACCAAGTTACAAAATGTCAAACATGATGAAAGACAACCACTGGCTTTAGCTTTTCGCAGTCATTCGTCCATTGTTATCGACCATATTAAAAATCAGGCTTGGATTGTTGCTGACTCCAAAAAAAGACTCGGCAAACTGAAGAAGATACTATTGAAGCAAAAAACAATTCCGGTATCCGAAAATTCACAATTGAAATTACAAAATGATGACGTAGAACTCTACAAAAATAATGTGAGAAAAGTGATTGATTACATCAAAAAAGGCGATGTCTATCAGGTTAATCTGGCTCGAAAGTGGAATATTGAATCTAAAGAAAAAATTGATGTATTTTCGCTCTACCAATCGTTGTCAAAACACAATCCGGCACCATTTGCAGGCCTTTTACAAACAGAAAATTTTTCGGTCATCAGTTCGTCACCAGAGCGACTCATAAAAGTCGAAAATCAAGTTATTGAAACACGCCCGATTGCAGGAACCCGGCCTCGTGGAACTGATTTGGAACATGACAAACTATTAGTTCAAGAACTCATCAATCATCCCAAAGAACAAGCAGAACATATTATGCTTATTGATTTGGAACGGAATGATTTGGGAAGAGTTAGCCGCCCCGGAACGGTTAAAGTCAATGAGTTTATGACGATTGAGTCTTATGAAAAAGTTCATCACATCGTATCGAATGTAATTGGGAAGCTGAAAAAGAACACCACCTATTATGATGCTATCAAATCCACTTTTCCGGGTGGTACTATCACCGGCTGTCCCAAAATTCATTGCATGGAAATCATCGACGAACTTGAGGATTATCCACGCGGAGCTTATACCGGCTCGTTCGGATACATTACCGATGATGGCAGAATGGATTTAAACATACTGATTCGCACTTTTACATTAACAAACAACGAACTCACTCTTCATGCCGGAGCCGGAATTGTTTACGACTCCATTGCCGAGAATGAAGCCGAAGAGTCAATGCACAAGGCCAGAGCATTGATTAAGAGTTTGCAATAAAAAAAGCCTGCTGAAACTCAACAGGCTTTCTTCAACTTAGGTTTTATCGGCTTAGAATCTAAAATAGAAGTTTATTCCGTAATCCCCATCGCCATATCTCCAGCCACCGTCGTATGGGTAGTTTGAGTAATAATCATAGTAATAAGACTGTGGATGAACAGTGACACACCACATTCCATCATGCCAATGTCCGTACCCATACCCGGGACGGCTAAAGTAATATCCTAAACCTCTTAATGGACGATACTGATAACGGCTTTGATAATAAGGGCGATAATTATTGTAATGACGGTAATTTCTGTAGCGGTTATTGTCATATCTTCTGTAGTCATGATAACCGTAATTTCTTCTGTGATTATTGCCATAGTCATGATGACCATAATCTCTTCTGCTATCATGTCGATAGTTATTGTGTCTGTTATTATATCCGTAATTTTGGTGATTATTGCCGTATGAGTGTCGGCTCTCAGAATAGCCCCGATGCTTTCCACCAACGCTGTGCTTGCTCTGAGGCTTTCCTGAAAAAGAACCGTGTTTTGCATGTCCTTTGTCAGCAACAGCCAAAGTACTCAATGCTAAAGCAGATACGAAAGTTAAAATGTATTTAAAATGTCTCATAGTCGTTCTCCTGAAAAGATTACGACTCTAGTTTATGAAAATATTCCTGAATTTATCCTGAATCAAAAAAAGCTGTTTATTTTAGGTTCAGGTTAGTATTTTAGATATGTTTCAATTCAATTGGAATTAACTGTTTGTGGTTTTAGGTTTTTCAGCTGGTTTAGCTTTCATTTTATGGTTGATTTCATCCAGAACGACATCTAACTTATTCAATATTTTTGATTTAGTCTGTTCATCAATATATTTCGATTCCAAAGTGGTCTGAGCCCGTTTTAACAAATCATCCAGTTTCTTTTCCTGTACATCAATTGGCGACATTATGTCCTTGTCAGCATCATCAAACAGCCCAATCCATTTTTCAGAAACTTTGCCATAACTCAGCAAACGATACATATATCTTCCTGGTTGCTTTTGGTGCTTGATTAACCCAAAAACTGTTGCAAAAAACACGGCGGGCATTAATAACAAATCCCTAAAACCATCAACAATCAGTTTTAATTGCAGTACAAAAGTATCACGAATCACTTCCGAACGAGAGTGAGTTTTATCGACTTTTTTTGACATGGAAGTATGTTAGAAAATTAGAAGATTCAATTCTAATCAATTTGAAGAGAATTTAAAATAGGCTGTTAGTCATTTATTTTTTGTTCTGCACTATCTTTGACAGGTCTCTTTTTCAGCTTTCTTTGTAATGTTCGACGATGCATATTCAACTGCTCAGCTGCTTTTGAGATGTTTCCGTCATTTTCCGATAAGACTTTTTGCAAATGTTCCCACTCCAATCGTTTCACCGGTAATGGTTTTTCCGGAATTGGAATATCAGTATCCGCTTCTTCAATATTTAAAGCTGCCAAAATACTGTCAACGTCGGTCGGCTTGGTTAAATAGTGTTTCACACCCAACTTAATGGATTCCACGGCGGTTGCTATGCTGGCATAGCCGGTTAATATCACAATTGAAACTTCCGGAAATTCAGCCAATAAGAACTCGCAAACTTTGAGTCCCGAATCCTCACCAATCCGCAAGTCCACAACTGCTTTATCAGGATAAAACTTCTTGGTTATTTGTTCGGTTTGTGAAAAATTATTTGCCGTTTCAACAATAAATCCTCTGTTTCGCAAAGCCCCTGCCAGAACTTCACAAAATATCTCATCATCGTCAATAACTAGGATTCTTTCTTTCATGTTTGCAATATCGGCAATGAAATAACAATTTGAGTACCGGATGAATCCACATCTTTTACATTAATACTTCCGGAAAATCTTTGAATGGTTGCGTGAGCCAAAAACAGCCCCAAGCCCATGCCAAACTCTTTATCCGAATCTATCGGCTTGCCAAATTCTTCATCGAGACCTTTTCCATTATCTGTAATTATAAAATTTAACTCATCGGATGAAATCTCACTCTTAAGAACAACTTTTGTGGACTCTGCCTGAAAGGAATTATTGATAATATTTACCAAAGCCTGAACCAAAGTTTTATCTGAAATCATCTGTTGTTGATTGGTGAACTCACAAACTTTCGTTTCCAGTTGAACTGATTCTGGTGGATGAATAGAGTTCAGAACTTTTTCAATGAACTTCCCAACAGTCAACTTCTTGCCTTTAATAGCTTGTGTCGTTCCTGTTGAGGCTGTAATTTGTGTCAGAGAATCTTTACATCTGTAAACTTGAGATTCCACAATTTGTAATTGTTTATGAAAATCAACAAGTTGCGGATTCTTCAACATCTCTTTAATGATGATGTTTATGGTTGCCAGAGGTGTTCCCAACTCATGTGCGGAACCAGTTGCTAAAGTCGCCAAAGCCAGTATTTTATCATTTTTCGCCTGATTGAGACTCGCCTGCATCAGCTGGGAATCTTTTCTGCGAATATTATTTACTAGACCAATAATCACCCAAGATAACAACAAAGCAATGACAATAAAGCCAAGCCACATACCAATCAAATGCTGGCTAAAACTGGTTTGGTGATGGTTGTGATGCATACTTGCTTCCATACTTACAGGCTGAAAGAATTTAATCAGTAAAGTGTAGGATATAACAGCAGAAAGTGTCAGCAACCATGTGTGTTTTGAGCGTAACGTGGTAGCTGAAAATATGATTGGAATGAGCAAAAACCAAGTAAAAGGATTGCTCGAACCGCCGGTTAAATAAAAGAACAAGGACAGCTCAACAATATCAATCAAAAGCTGAAAAAAGAATATCCAGTCATTACTGTTTTTTCTTGTCAGCCAGAACAGTATATTTATCAAAAAATACATGCCGCTAAGAGTCAAAACTGAACTCGGATAAATGATGTTCCAGATGTTTCTGGTAGTAAACCAAACGACAATCTGACCGACTATCAGAAAATTTCTAAGCCAAAATGCAGTAACATGACGTGAAAAATGATTCATTTGGGAATTTTAAACCACTTTGAGTATTTTTGTTACCTCAACGTCTTTGGTGCGACAATTTGTCGCATTTACCAATCCTGCCTGAACAAGTATCATGTCGCCCGAATTCGAATAAAAAATACTGAGAACATGAATAAAACCATATTGTCGTTACTTCTAACTTCATCATCACTTGCTTTCACACAAACCTTAACTGACAAAGAAGAGTTAGATAATATCGAAGTTATCGGACATGAAAACAACCAACAGAATATTGTCAAATTACTTCCGGAAAATGCTCAAAGCATCATCGACACGCCTGAAGTTCTGAAAAAAATTCCCGGAGCGAATGTCAATAGAAATGGTCCTCTATCCGGCATCGCCCAATATCGCGGTTTATTCGGTAACCGCGTCAATGTTCAAATTGATAACATCACCATGCAAGAATCTTGCTCAAACTCAATGGATACTGCAATGAGCCATATTCCCGCTTCGATGGTTGATGCGGTGGTTTTAAAACGTGGAATTTCTCCGGTTAGTTCCGCTATCGAATCCATCGGAGGAAGTATTAGCGTTATCGCCAAAGAAAATATCAATCAGTCAGAAGCATTTCAATTGCATGGTGATGTCAGTTCAGGGTTTTCAACGGTTAACTCTGGCAAAAAAACATCAGTCCTTTTATCAGGCACATCTGAATTCCATAATATCTATCTCGGTTTTGATAGTGAAAGCGGTGACAGTTTTAAATTTCCGAACGGTAAAAATTACAGTACAGAATATAACCGCGATTTCTATATGTTTGGCTACAACTTCAAATCTGATAATCAGGAACTCAAACTAAAACTCAACTATAACGATACCGGCAATACAGGAACGCCTTCATTACCAATGGACATTGTTTATGCTGAAGGTGGCGTAATTAGTTTGGAACATGCGTTAAGAGTTAATGATAGTTTATCTCTGAATTCGCAGTTCTCTCATCAAAATACCGACCATTTGATGAACAATTATTTGTTTCGCTCCACTACAGATAAAAAAGACTCACTCACTCAAGTGAACAACAATAGCTACTCACTAACAGCAAATTCCAATCAAGCTTTTGGGAATTTGACATTTGGACTTGAGGGAGATTTCACAGCTCATCAAGCTACAATTACAAATCCTGATAATCCTATGTTTAGTATTACCAATTTTGATACACGGAAATACAGGCACAGCGCATTTGCTGAACTTGAAAAGAAACTATCCGAAAAAATTCAAATGACAACCGGCTTGAGATACACTTTTGTGGATATGAGTGCTGCTGATGTGTATTCTTCCGTTTCCATGATGCAAAACTCTATGGGCAATTTGCATAGAGCCTTACAAGACAGATTCAATAATTTAGATAGAAATATCAACGATAACAATCTGGATTTAGCCATCACTTTTGAGCAAAAGATTAATGATGACCTCTCTTTAGAATATGGTTTCGCGCGAAAAACTCGTTCTCCAAGTTATCAGGAACGCTATTTGTGGTTGCCTTTAGAAGCCACAGCAGGAATGGCAGATGGTTTGCAATATTTCGGAAATTTAAACCTCAAACCCGAGAAAGCCAACCAACTTGAGCTGGGTTTAAACTTCAGCAATGACAAACTGAGTTTCTCGCCACATGTTTTTTATCATGATATCAGCGACTACATTCAAGGAACACCGACAACCAGCTCACCGACTCCACCAAATACTTTGACATTCAACAATGTGAATGCGGAACTTTACGGTGCAGATATGGAGTTCAGTTACAAATTCAACTCCAGTCTCACTTTGAATAACGTCACATCCTATGTTCGCGGAAAACGCAAAGATATTGACGATAACCTTTATCGAATTGCACCTTTGAACACCCGAATTGAGCTGGTTTATGCCAATTCCAACTGGAGTCTATCTTCTGAGATTGTCGCTTATCAGTCTCAGGAAAATATTTCATCAACTAATAAGGAAAAAACAACTCCCGGTTATGGTTTGCTGAATTTAGCATCGAATATTAAACTCACTGATTCCGCAAATATCGCTTTTGGCATGAATAATGTTTTTAATAAACAATATTACAACCACCTGAATGGTTATAACCGCAACAATCTGAATACAGATGTCGGTTTTGATGCTTCAAATTTACAAGCCTACAGATTACCGGGAGAAGGCAGAAATATTTATTTCAATCTCTATCTGCATTGGTAACCCTCGCCCTATTCTTTTCAATGCAGATATTTACTGAGAGAGCTTCGCGGAAGCTCTCTTTTTTTAATGCTTATTCAAACCCATCTTCAAAAATAATATCACTGGCATAAGTTTCATCGGCTCCGACATCATAAGGATCACCACTAATTGTTGGGTCATCCCAGCCACGATTCTCAAAGTCCATATCTTTACCAAACAATAAATCAGATGCATCACACAAGTCTCTAACAGGAGAAGTTGCTGCAATATGATAATCTCTACTCGCCGGATTAACAAACTGAGGATCAAATGTTCCTGATGGGTTTAATGGAGGTGTAACAAAAGATGCTATCTCGTGTGCAATTAAACAACGAACATCGGTACTTCCTTGAAAGGTTGAATTTATGACAGTTCCCGAACTGCTATCATGAACAATTGAGTTTTGCATTTTCAACTGCGAACCATTTGCACTATGTATCTGAAACACAGCTATTTCTGCGTTGTTATCGGCAAATGTGCTTTCATAAACCTTTATGACAGCTCCTAATATAGCGCTAATGACATAGTTATCCAGATAACCTCCATTTCCATTATTACCATTGTGGTTAAATACGCTATTATCAATTTGTACACCTGCAACATGTCCCGGTGTAACACCATCCGGAGTCCTCGCAGAAATCGCCGTTCCCGTCGCGGCTCTGTTATCTTCAAAAAAAGCATTGCTGATTTGCACATTGACACTAGATGCCACATTGGAGCTTTCTGTATAAATCGCTCCTCCGCTTCCTCCTTGTGTGCGATTTGCAGAAAAGAAATTACATCTTTCCTCGTTCCAGCATTCCTTGTTCGATCTCCTAACGAACAAATAGGATTTATCGAATAAAGCTATTGCTCCTCCCTGTACATTAGCCGTATTATTATAAATCCATCCATCCAGGATTTCCATATAAGTGTCTGTTCCTCCCAGATAGACAGCTCCTCCAACATTAGCAGTATTCTGTGTTAGACTGACGGGGAGAGAATCAGGATCACCATTACATGTTGCTCCTATACATTGGTTTCCATTTAAAGAAATATACGAACCACCTGTCGCATAGATTCCGCCGCCATTATTATCAGCTGTGTTTGAATCGATTCCCCAAACCGCCGGGATGGAAGATGATCCGGAATAGAAATTAATTACACAGCCATTACTATAAATGCCTCCTCCATTTCCACCGAGTGCACCGGATGCAATAGCATGATTGAATCTGACAGAAGAGTAATTGGAAATATTCATGTTCAAAGAAGTTCCTGCTCCGGATGTCACACAATATATTCCACCTCCTGAAAACCCTGCTAAAGCGTCATTGCTATAAAAACTTGAGTTTTCAATATCTACTTGTGTGTGAAATGAAGACGATTGATTGATGATAGCCAACCCTCCGCCACCGACAGCTGATGAGTTATTCTGAATTGAGACATTCTTAATTGTTAGTGAGCCATTAACATGACTCGCATACAAGCCGCCACCGGGTTCTAAATCAGAATATCCATTCTCAATGACAAGATTTTCGAATACAAAATCTCTTGGAGATGAAATCGATCCGTTTATCCATATTACCGGATTATCACTGGACACCAACCCCTGAATTGTTGCTCTCAAATGATTATCACTGATATTGGCATTGGCATTGGCACAACTTGTAAAGCCTCCGCGCATAGAGATTCCAGAAAAAAGAACCAGATTTTCATCATATGTGTTGCTAACAATCCTGACTTCTGTAGCTCCTCCAAGATTATTCAATGCAGTTGTTATATTTGAAAAATCACAACCACTTGCTGTTGAACCTACAGTTACAAAACCAGCTCCATTAACAACTTCAGTTTCTGCGTAAGCTAAATTTCCTAATAATAAAATAATCAAATATATTTTTTTCACACTCCACTCCAATTTTTTAGCGACATCATTCTAAACAAAATTGAATCGTATCACATACTAATCAACCTGTTTTTTGACATTAATCATTTTCTGGCGGATAGCTTTCAGATAATTTTGAAGTTGTGAATCTGCTTTTTGTATTTTTTTGGGAGATTTTGAAAATCTGAGTTTGATATATAAACTGATGAATTTATCAATTTCATCTTTCAGCTGAGGATATTGTTTTTTTATCAATTCGGAATACTCAATCACTCCTTGATAATTGAGTTTCGTTAAGCCGTCTTTGGCAAATAATTTTATGAATTGATTGAGAACTTTATCATATTGACTCAGTTTTTGTTTGGGTCGTGTCAAATATAAAAACAGCATAACCAAAACAGTTGTAGCCAGCATGATGCTTCCTAATACAATCACAATCGCTTTAGCATCTTGTTTCTCGAATCCAATAATTTGAAATAATGCTTTTTGTTTCAAAGCATTATATTCCCGAATCCACTTATTCCATTTGTGGCGCACACGATCATACTTTTCACCTAGTTTTCTATACCACTCTGTATCATGCCAACTGCGGGAGTTTTCAGAGATTAATGCTTGCGAACCTCGCTCCACTCTCAAAGGTGAAACTGCCGCCGTTGGATCAACTCTCATCCAGCCTTTTCCGTGAATCCAGACCTCAGACCAGGCATGAGCATCAGACTGTTTGACTTGTAAATATTCTTCGTTTACAGTTCCGCCTTGATAACCGGTGACAATTCGGGCAGGTACACCGGCTGCACGCATCATATAAGTGAAAGCCGATGCATAATGCTCACAGAAACCACTTTTGGTTTCAAACAAAAACTGATCAACGGTATCTCCCTGTAATAACGGCGGAGTGTAACTGTAATAAAATTCATCTTCAGCAAACCATTGAAGTATTTTTTGAATCAACTCAAGAGGTGATTTTGTGGATGATTTCCACGTTTGAACCAGTTGTTGGGTTTTGGAGTTGTAACCGGTTGGCAAATCTAATAATCTTTCAAAATCCGCTCTTGATAATGTTTCATAGGAATTAAATGGCTGTATCACAGAACTGGCTTGATAATGTCGCAATTGATTGATATCGAGTTCGGTCATTAGTTGTGAATCTGCTTTCAAGTCCGCTTTTGAGGGAAAATCGACAATATAATCCAAAGCAAAAAGATATTTTTGACCGGTTGGTTCCAGTTCGACTTCATAATGAACGATTGGAAGGTCGTTTGGTTTTTTCAAATCTCTTTTAACAGAACTTACCTTTTTATTTCGGCTCCAGGTCATTCCATCAAAATCCCACAGCACCGGTCCTCGCCAGTATAACTGCGACATTTCAGGAATTTCGCTATCAAATACAACCCTGAAAGCTGTTGAATCATCACTAAACAATTGAGAAATACTACCCGGTGACATTTCTTCACTAATGCCTGTTTTACCGCTTCCAAAAAAGTCAGGAGAACCCCAAATCGGACTGCCCAACCGAGGAAAGAATAGAAAAAACAATGCCGCCAAAGGTATTCCTGCCAGCATTAAACTACCGGTTTGTTTAATCTCTGATTTGAGGAAGTATTTGCCATCATCATTATGTTGTAAAACAAATAATGTGTGGGTTATCACCAGAACCGAAGCAAGCAAATAGAGAATCAGCAAAATATCCTGGCTATAGAAAAAACGCGTCAGAATTACAAAGTAACACAGAGTCACTACCATCCAGGCATCACGTTTTCGCCAGGTTTCGAGGACTTTTAAGACCGTCATAACAGCTAAAATCGTGACACTTAGCTCCCGATTCAGACCGATTCCATGCACATAAACAATGACCAATGTCAGAAACACCGTCATAAAAGCAACGACAAAACCGGGCAATGGACGAACCCTTCTTCGTACTGTTAACCAACGAATGGTTACAGCCATCAATAACAAAATCGGAAACCAGATTGGAAGCCGCGGAATATGAGGTAACGTGGAAATAACAACCGACAACAATATCCAGAATATCTGTTTGGAACTCAAACTGTAAATTTCTGCTTTAGTCAGTTTCATTTTCCAGTCCAAATAATGCCAACGCTTTTAAGCATTTCAGATAATGTTCATTAGAATATCCAAAGCCAGAGTCAAACCCCGGTAATTTCAAGCAATAATCCAATTGCAATTTTTGAGCCTTCAAAACCCAAGCTGTCAATCGGGAAAGTTTCATTTCCATATCTGACAATGGAACAGTTGAATAGTCCAATAGCAATTTATCGCCCTGATGTTGCTGAAACTCACGACTAATCAACTCTCCGGTTTGAGCCGTTCTTTTCCATGCAATCAACCGCAAAGAATCTCCTGACTGAAAAGGTTTTAAACCATGAAAATCATCACCGTGAGTTATTTTGGAGGCATCTCCTTCATCTCCGGCATTTTGTGGAAGCGGTGGAGGATTCACCTCCGGAATTGGATAAACCAAACATTTCTCACCAATATTCACCCAAACCCAGGCGTAAAAAATTCCAAACGGAAAAGAGCTGTAAATTTTAACCTTATCACATTGCAACCACCCTCGTTTCTGTGATCTCAGCCGGTGTTTAATACTACTGAGTTGATCAGGTATCACCTCCAACACGCTATTTTCATAGCTCTTATTCTTTGTGCCAATATCAAATTTTGTTTCAGTTGTTTTTAAGTGTAATTTAAATATTGCTACTTCACCGGCAAAAACCGGCTGAGCCTCAACATGATGAATTGTCAAACTCTTCAAATTTAAAAAAGTTCTGTAAAGTGCAACCTGAGCAATTCCAAACAGCAAGAATGTCATCATTAAACCCAGATTATTATTAAAATTCAGACTGGCAATCAGCATCAAAAAAGTAACAAATCCAAAGAATATTCCGGGCTTTGTCGGTAATACAAAAATTCTTCTCCAATTTAAGTTCAGAGGCAAAGTTTCGGGACTTTTATGCAAAACCAGATTCGGAGCAAATTTGGCAAATAGCCGGTCTTTAAATGACTCTGAATTACGGGATTTTTGTTTCATGCAGAATTTCCGATAAGATATTCTTCACTTTTTTCTGAACTGAACGACTTCTCATCCTATGCTGAGCGACCGGCGTGAAGGCATTTTTCACATCCTCTGGAATCACAAAATCACGACCATTGATAAAAGCGATTGCCTGAGACAATCGAAACATTGCCAGCCCGGCTCTTGGTGACAAACCATCAACCAAAAGACTGTGGCTTCGAGTTTTGGCAACCAATTGTTGAAGATAATCTTTAACTTCATCTCCGGCATAAAGCGACTCAATATGTTCCTGGACCTGGAGAAGATGTTTCTCATCAACCACTTTTTTCAAAGGTGCTCTAAAAGCGGAAGCAAACTGATCCGAATAGAGCTGTCTTTCAGATTGTTCAGAAGGATAACCGAGTGAAATACTGACCGTAAAACGATCCAGTTGTGAATCCGGTAAAGGAAATGTTCCGGCTTCATCTGTTGGATTTTGCGTGGCAATCACAAAAAATGGTTTTTCCAGTGGATAAGTTTTGCCATCGACACTCACCTGCTTCTCAGCCATTGCCTCCAACAAAGCGCTCTGAGTTCTTGGAGTACCGCGGTTCAATTCATCAGCCAGCAACAGTCGTGTAAAAATTGGTCCTTGAAAAAACTTAAACTCAGACGTGTTCGGCTGGAAAATAGAAACGCCCAAAACATCACTTGGAAGCATGTCACTGGTAAACTGAATTCTTCTGAAGCTTAAACCCAATACTTGAGCCATGGCATTCGCCAGAGTGGTTTTGCCTAAACCTGGTTTGTCTTCAATAAGCAAATGCCCGTTTGCAAGAATACATGCAAAAGCTAACTCTATCTGTTTTTGTTTATCAAATAACTTGTGACTCACCTCTTCAATCGCTTTGAGTATCAGTTGATTCTGCAATGTATTCTCCATTTGTTTTTTTAAACATAATAAACCAGTTCTCATCTTAATGAAAGCAAATCATCAATTGAAATCTTGCCAAAAATTATGACAACAAATTTATGAAAAATTTCAATTTTCTGCAAAATCGCTTTCATTGAATTCTGCCAATCTGTTCTAGTAAATCATATAAGCATCTAGTAAAATGTGATTACTTTTGTTTGATTGCAGGTTAAATGTCCGAAATTGCAAATATACTTATCGTTGATAACTCAAAATTAGCACGAGCCCTAACCAAAAAAACAGTTCAAAAAATTAAACCTGAAAGTGAAATTTTTTTAGCTGACAATGTGGCTCAAGCTAAAGAGATTATTACCGATAACTCGATTGACATGCTCATTACATCTTTGCTCTTATCTGATGGTGATGGCGTGGAAATTTGTAAATTTGTTCGTGCCAATCAGCATTATATTCCTGTTCTTGTTATCTCCGGAGATGTTGACCACCGGGTTCAACAAAGACACATGGATGCCGATGTGACTGATTATTTAGATAAGTCTAAAGGTCAAAGTGGTCTGGAATTTTTTATTAAAGGGATTCTTGCACCGGAAGAAAATGTCAAAGGTCATGTTTTGTATATCGAAGATTCCAGAGTTGTTGCCCATGCAACTAAGAAAAATCTCGCAAATCACGAGCTGTCATGTGATCATGTTTTGTCAATTACGGATGCCATCGAATTATTGGAAAATAAAGAACATGCGATTACTAAATATGATGTGATTCTTTCCGATTATTATTTGAAAGATAATGAAACGGCTCAATGGCTGATTGAGTATGTGCGTGAGATTTTACAGATCAATAAAATTGAACTTCCAATGGTCGTGATGACAGGCGACGAGAACGAAAAAAATCAAAAGAAAATCCTCAAATCCGGTGCTAATGATTTAGTTCTAAAACCGGTTGATAACGAAATTCTTATAAAAAAAGTCCAGTTCCAGATTCGTTTCAAACAGTTTCAAATGAATTCAGCAAAATCTTAGTCTATGGCTGAAGTCAAACTCCATCCCAGCTGGCTGAATGTCCTAAAGGATGAGTTTGAACTCCCTTATATGAAAAATTTGAAATCCTTTTTGTTAACTCAAAAACAACAAGGTAAGGTTATTTATCCTAAAGGCGAAAATATTTTCAATGCTTTGAACTCTACACCGCTGGAAAAAGTGAAAGTAGTTATTATCGGTCAAGATCCCTATCATGGTCCGAATCAGGCACACGGATTGTGTTTTTCAGTGAATAAAGGAATTGCTATCCCACCTTCTTTGAAGAATATTTACAAAGAACTTCATGATGATATTGGTTTTCAAGTTCCAAACCATGGGAATTTACAGAGCTGGGCGAATCAGGGAGTTTTGTTGCTAAATAGTGTTCTTACTGTTAATCAAAGTATGGCAGGAAGTCATCAAAACAAAGGCTGGGAAACTTTTACCGATAAAATTATTTCAGAACTCAATCAGCATCATACACACATTGTTTACATGTTATGGGGATCTTATGCTCATAAAAAAGGAGCTTCAATTAACCCTAATGAAAACCTAATTTTGAAAACAGTCCATCCAAGTCCGCTTTCAGCTCATCGAGGATTCTTTGGATGCCAGCATTTTTCCAAATGTAATAAATATCTTATCGAAAATGGAATCCAACCTATTGATTGGAAAATCAAAAACATATAAAAAAAGCCCCTTAAAAAAATAATTTCCTAAGAGGCTTTATTTGAAACGCTAATAACTAATTTATGTGATTCTGATTATAAAAAGTAAGAGAGCTAAGCCTATAGCAACCAGACCTAGTTTTTCCTTCAGAGACTCAAATTTACCAGCTGTACTGTCAACAAACTCTGATGCTTTATTCTCACCCATAAGGCTTTTTAATAAACTTTTAGACATCATCAATGCTAGAACAATTAATACTACAATTGCAACCAAATAAATTATTGTCAACACCGGAACCCATTTCAGCCTTGTGCCAAGATTAAAGAGAAGTTCAAAAAACCAGTATAAACCTAGAACAAGTGAAACAAGCCCAATCCAACCTTCATAAGGTTTTGAAAACTCAAATGCCACTTTACTTTGTTCGATTTTGCTCTGAATGAATCCAGATGCAGCAATCGCCCCGACAATAATCATAGTTAACAAAAACACCCAAAACATAATAATCCCCTAATTTAAAAACTATATCTGTAATATTTTATACAATTCATTCCAGGATGCAAAGGTTATTCTTCTTTCCAAACAACGGGCTTCCAGTTTTTCACCTCTTCATCACTTGAATCAAAGCCAAGATAATATGTTTTGCCCGATTCAACCGTAATATTGAGCATATTGTTCACATTATCTGTTTTTCTCTTTAAAGATTTTTGAGTTCCCGGAGCGGTGTTATTTAATATCACCGGAGCCAACCTCAATTGATACTCGCCAGGCTTTAACCACACTGCATTTTCACGAGGGGAAACTAAATCGCCATTGACCTCTTGAAGAATAACAGATGAAATTCTTTGTGTTGACTTATTGGATTTTAAAACGAGCTTTGCGGCATCATCTCCCGGATTCGCAAAATAATCACCTGCAAAAGCTAGGGCTGAAACAAATAACATTGAAACTAATAACTTTTTCATAAGACACCTCAATTTTGGTTTGTAATTGATATATTAATTTAATTAATCTTAACCAAGACTGAATGATTGCTACACTTTTGATTTTGCGCGAGATATTGAGGAATCTAGCTCCCAAAAGTACTGATGGGAGTCATATTGTAAAGATTCATAATTGATATGAGCCATCAATCCGGGATCATCTATACTAAATGTGGCATTACCAAACTCATAAAGTTTCTTACGTTCATCATCTGTTACCGACAAATTGTGTTTAAAATAATTCTCACAATCATATTTCAACTCGATTGACAGAGGATAATCACAACTATCAACAGGCATACAGGACTGATTTAATTTTATGATTTCGGATAATTCTTGAGTATTCACTTGAGGATAAGTTTTCACGATATACTCACTAATTTCAGCATAAAACCGATACCAACCCACCGGAATGAATTTTGCTGTATCAAAATACCGAAACACCCAACTCGTAAACGGAAGTTCTTCAGTATTGGAGTTTATTTCCATCAATAAATCGTGTAAAAAATCTATTGCCTTAACTTGATACTCCCATTGCAAATATCTCATGACATATCTCAATACAGAGTATCCATCAGCAATCATGTAGTAACGATTCAGTTGCTTCATCAGCTTGAGTTCGTCTTCACTGAAACTGAAAGACGATATGATGAAATCATTTTCATCAGTTTTAATCTGATACTTTTCCAAATATTCCGGATTTGCCATGGGGCTATTCGGTAATAACTGAGTTGGATAGGCTTTGACCGACACATCCAAATCCATATATCTTTGCAAGTCATTTTTAAATGCCTGAACAGTAATTCCCGGCAGCCCTATCATTAAGTCTGTTGATAATGGCAGATTCAAATCAGAGAATACTTGAGCCAGTTCATCATATTTTTCAGTTTTGATGTTTTTCCTGTTGATAACTTCTAGAGTTTTTTCATCTGTAGTTTGTATTGATATGATACCCTGACTGACAATTTGACCTTCTGTAAATATTTTAATAATTTCTGCCAGCCTCCAGGTGGAATTTTTTGTATAGTTAACAACCACTTCTTGAGGAAAACCATGCTTTTTCTTCATTTCAACAATAAAGGAAGCCAATTCAATATCTCGGTCATACATACCGAAATTGGCATCGGCTATCCATAAAATCTTTGTCGATTTTTCAGCTATCCAACGTATTTCGTTTTTTACTCGCTCTAAATCGTATTTTCTGACTTTTTGACTGATAGCCGAACCCCAATCACAAAATGTACATCCAAAAGGGCATCCGCGATTTGATTCCACAATCGCTGCATCAACCCGTCCGTCATAGCCATCAAATGTACCCTCAATGTAAGGGGATGGAATTTGGTCAGGTTCAGCCATTCTCTCTCTGTTAGCAGTTTTAATATATTCTCCATCTTGATTCGGATGGCGATAGGTGATGCCCTGTACTCCACTGAGCTTTTCATTATCGAACTCCAACCGATTATGATTTATCAAAATACTATCTAAAACCTCACAAATTGTAACTTCGCCCTCATTATGAACAGAAATATCAACTGAATTATTTTTGTTCATAAAATCCCTGCTGGCTTGTAAGTAATTGGGAGTACTCGGTCCGCCATGAATTGTTATGTTTTCCGGATTGTGATTTTTAACTAATTTTGATATTTTCAAATTCAAATCAATTGACCACATATAGTTGGAAAATAACCATATCCCTTTACCAAATTTTCTATAAACCTGATTGAGCAGTACTTCAGGTGTGAAATACGAAATTGGAATGAAATTGAATATTTTTTGAAGTCTTCCACCATCATAGTGACTTAGAGAGCTGTGCAAAAGCCCTAATGCCAAAGGATAATGATTTTCCATGTGTGGAACAAAATAGACAGGGATCCTGTTATCAGATTCTAAGTCCTTCCAGCTTTGCTTTTGAGAAACTTGATTTTCCTGTTTAATTTGACTGGTCGTCTGCAGAGAAAGAAATGGGTGTTTTACTTCTTCAATAATTAATTTCTTTTCTGCCAATTGGTAAAAGATTTTCTCTACATCTTCTTTTTTGATAATACCTAATTCGGATATCACTTCATTCATTGTTTTTCTTCCAACCACAGAAGATAAAACCAATAAATATTCTAACGGTAACTGATAATATTCTTCTTGATGAGAAAGACTAATCAGAAAGCCTTGTTCAGAGACAAGAAGAGCAAAATTATTGCTGAGTTTGTATTTCTTTTCTACAGAACATTTAGAATCAGTTACTGGCAAACTATTAATTTTTTTTATATCTTTACAATTCGTTAAATAGTCGCCGGTAGTATTTGCATTGACTAATATAGAGTGCTCAATGTAACCCCTGATTTTATTTTCTGCAAACCGTATATCTTCTTGTTGTGTATAAACATCTATAAATTGAAGTCCACTGACAAAACTATCAACGGACTTCTTTATTGTACAAGGAGTTATAAAGTTGTTTAAAATAATCAAATCTACCGACTCCATTCGGTATTTTTTATCAATTGAACTCAAAGAGTCAGTAATAAACTGACCATCTTTTTGTAAAATGATTATTTCAGGATTGAGAATGTATTCCAACTGATTTTACCTTGCTTAATGCCCTATGTTTTCATCAAGAAACTTTAAGATTTTTTCATAAAGTTCGATACGATTTTCTATTTTATGAAAGCCATGACCTTCTTTCTTTTTATAAATTGTTTCATAAGGCTTACCAGCTTCTTTTAATTTTTTCTCCAAGAAGTATGCATTTTCAATTGGAACCCTAACATCATCATGACCATGAACTAATAATAATTTGGCTTTAAGTTTATCAATATGATGTGCGGGGGATATTTTAGGCATTACATTTTCGTAATCATCTCCCATCATTTTTTTCATGTAGTACTCTTTCTGTTTAGTTCTACCTCCTTTAAAAGAATCCGCTTTTTTCCATTGTAATTCAACATCGTAGATACCCGCATCCGGTATCGAACATTTATATAAATCCGGTTCTTTTACAACTGCTTGCATGGACGCATAACCACCGTAACTCACTCCATGAATACAAACTCTATCTTTATCAGCATAACCTTGATTGATTGCCCAATGAGTTACATCTGTTAAATCATCCTGCATTTTATAACCCCACTCTTGATCGCCGGCTTTCTCAAATGGCTCACCATACCCACCGGACCCACGATAATCCAATTGAATCACCAGGTAACCTCTGTTTGCCAGCATTTGTGCTCTGTTATCCCATCCCCAATAATCTTTTGCTCCATAAGGGCCACCATGTGGATAAATAACCAATGGTAGATTTTTTAATTCTTTCCCAGGTGGAATCGTCATTTGGCCATACATTTTTAAGCCATCTCTGGCATTCATAATGAATGGCTCTACAGAAGCCATATCTTTTGGCTTAATACTCGGTCTGGAGCTTGCTAAATATTTTGCACTATTTTTCTTCCTGTCAAAAATATAGAAATCTCCGGGATTTTTATCACTATAAACATGAACTGATGCTAAATCCCTTTTTTTGTTATAATTATAAACAGTTACGTTTTCGTTTTTAAATGCTGCTCTTAGTGACTTATGGAATCCAATTTCTTCATTTAACTTTTCATCTTTCAAATAAAAATAATTCCGATAGCCTGCATCATAATAAACTCCCAGCATTTCTCCTTCAGATCCGACAACAGAGCCAGCTATATCAACATCCGGATGTCTAAATAACTTATCAATCTTTTGAGTTTCAATGTTGAATGAAAATAATCCTAGTGTCCCGCCATCTTCTAAATCATGATCAGATACAAAATATAATATTCCATTGTTTTTATGAATACCTATAAATGAGACAACTGGTACTTTTTTCTTTACTTTCGGCAATTCCAGATGATGCCATTCTTGATTAAAGTCTTTATAGTGTAAATTGACTGTATCATCATCAAAATTGTTTCTGTCTTTTGGATCGTATTCAAATGCAATTCTTGGCTTTTCATTTAAGTCCACATCAATCGAATAAATAACAGAATCTCTACTCTCTCCAACCGGTTTCGGAGAATCATCAACATAAATTGTTTTTCCAGTGTAGACATTTAACTTAACTAAATTCCCTTCGCCTTTGTCTGTATAATGTCTTTTCAGCATCAATACATTTTTTGGATCATCTTCCAAAAGTGATACCATAGATAAACTTGCCATTTGATAGAGCCATAGATTAACCCTCTTTTTGCCATCTATATCTACTGCAAATAGAATTGGGTCTTTTCTGGCACCATCAAGCCAACCTGTTATATTTGATGCCAGAACTAATATTCTTTCATCATTAACCCACCAATATTGTGAGACTTCTCGCTCCTTGCCTACATCAAAGGTAAATACTCCTTTTTTGTTTTTTATATCCATGATTCCGAGCTTAATTTCAGTTTCATCTTCATAGGTGTATGCCAAATGTTTACCATTCGGCGATATTTTTATATTATTAATTTGTGATTTCTGGGCAAAGTCTTTTAGTGGAATTTCTTTTGCTTGAATTGATGTAAAAACAAAGAAAATCAGACTTAATATGATAATTTTTTTCATAATTTTTTCCTTTTTTCGATTTATTTAATAAAAGTGTATAAAACACCACTATTTTGGTTACTGTTGTAATATATATCTTTCTTTGTTTGAAGTTTGAGTCCTTTTTCTTCGAAAGCATGATACCAATTTGGGTTGTTATTAATTCTTTGTGCGACTGATAACAAATCATTCATTCTCAACTCTGCGAATTGAAGTTGTGATACAAAACCAATAATTCTTTCTTTATTTGCAGTTAATTCAATTTCTGACATGTGATACAAATTATCCATGAGCATTAAAACAGAACGAAGTAATGGGGAGTTTAATTTTTGAAAATGTCGTACAATTTCTGGCTGAATTTTTTTAAGTTTATCTCTGAAATCAAAATAATCATTCTTTCCTGTATAAAATTTTCTAACTTGACTGAGCAACTCAGAGTTTGAGAGAATCAGATAGTCATTTCTTTCAACTTCCATTTGTTTAATGATGTCGGTCGAGCCACTATGAGAAATCATTGTGAACTCTCCTCTCTTTTTTAATAATTGATAAACTTTATCAGCTGCAATTTTCCAATCACAGTATTCAATACCGTATTGGCTGGTTATTAAGTCAAAATTTGCCGAAGCTAATTCTAAATCTTCTAAATATGTGTTAGCTACAATTTCTATATTTTGTATATCCCTTTCGACAACAGGGAATCGTTCAATAATTTGCTTTTTATTTATATCTGCCGCATCAGTCGCAGTGACTTTGAAATTTTTATCAAAATTTCTGGAATATTGTGATGCTAGAATTGAAACGGCACAATTGCCGGCACATAAATCTAAGATTTTTGAATTATTACTTAAAGTCTTAAATCTACTCTCCCAAGCATCTAAAATTTCGCCACTATAATTTTCCACAAAATCTTGTGGTAACGAGGTTAACTGACCACTTTTCCAGTATTCGCTCCAATGTTGTGACTTGTTATTACCATCGTCCATTTAGTTTACCTTTAATCATTGATTTCAGTTCCTTGAGTGAGTCGCCATATTTTTTATAATGCTTAACTGCTTTTTTATAAATCGGTTGGGAAACTTGAGCAGCACTTGCTGTATTAATACTGCGTTTGGTTTTATAAAAATTCATGCAGTTAAGCTCAAATTCTAAATTTAGAAAGTCTAATAATTTTCTAATTTGTAAATCAGGGTTTTTCACAACCTTTTCATATTTCACAGTATGAATTTGCTTAGGAAAATATTTCTTCCAAATTTTTACCATTTTTTTTTCAAAGAAATGATAATCAACTAATTCTTTCAAGTTAAAGCTATATTCGTTTCCTTGTGCAAAGTTCTGTTTGAAAGTACTTAGACAAACATCCATCGAGTTTCTCTTTGTGTGAATGAAACGAGCATTCGGATTTGTCATTAAAATAAAGCCCAAATATATAAAATTTGCATGGTATTTATCTGTAAATATATTTGTTTCTTTATGATATTTACTAGTATTTATTAAGTAATTCTCACCAAGCTGCATCAATTGTTTATTATTTAAATTCGTAAGCCCATGAGGAAATCCCCCCTTAAGGTCTTGCATTATATTTTTCAAAGCTAGCAGTTCACTTGCCCCTGTTACTTTTGAATGTGTTGCAACTATTTGTTCAACCAAAGTGGAGCCTGATCTTGGCATTCCAGCAATGAATATGGGAATATTTTCATTATCACTTATTTGAGCTTGATTGAAATCATCGTATTTGTTTTGAAATATTTTTTTAATTTCATTGTATAATTTTTTCCAATCAGTTGGTGCACGGTTAAAGCTTATAAATTTAATTTCATTGGCTTTAGTTAGGATATCGAATGACTTTTTATACTTTTTATTATCTTCTAAATATTTTGCTTTTGCAAAAAGAAGAGTTTGGATATCCCTATGATAAGTTACTTTTTCAAGCATTTGCTCAATAAAAAGTATCTCGTCATTTTTAAATTTGTATGTTTTTAAATCAGCAAGCATCCAGTAAACTTGCGGTTGGTACGGGTTGATAGCTAATGCCTTATGAATTTGTTCAACTGCTTGTTCCGTTTTTCCATTATTTTTTAACAATAATGCATAATTTAATAAACAATCAATATACTGAGGTTGGAGCTCTAGTGTTTTTAAAAAATGGACTTCAGCTTTTTCAAAATTATTTTGTGCCTTAAATAAATTTGCCATCAAATAATGAGCTTCCACCGAGTCAGGAGATATTTCTAAAACTCGAGATACAAGCTTAATACCTGTTATATAATCAGCTTTAATTTGTTTAATGAAAGCTAAGTTCAGAAGAGTTTGCTCATGGTTTTTATCGAGTACTAATGCTTGTTTAAAACTCTTTTCTGATTGTAATAACTTCTTTTCATGTAGAAAAATAATTCCTATTAAACGATAAAGCTCAGGATCTTTTTTATTTTTTTTTATTAAAGATTTAAGAAGTTTATGAGCACTTGAGTATTGTTGTTGCTGAAGAAGTAAGTCGATGTCCTGTTGTAATTGACCATTCATAAAAACTATAATATTTTTAAATATGTAATTTTATGAATTATAGTCTATTTAATCATTGAAGAAAACTTGAAATAAAAATCCGACAGAATAAAAAAGGGCATAACGAGTATGCCCTTTTTACCCAGTTACTTAACTTTCAATTAGAAAGTTTGAGTATATCTGAAGTAAGTCACACGACCAAAACCATCATATAAATAATAGTCATAATCACGATCACCAATCGCACCTAAACCGATAGGAGGATATTTTTCAAATAGATTTCTTGCACCTACTGTAAACTTACCATCCCAAGGAGCGTTGTAGTTGAACTGTAGATCATGAGTTGTCCAAGAAGGAGCCGCATCATAAGTACTATCAGCTGTTTGAGAATCAATATAATTGATATTCCAAGCTACGTTCCAATCTCCATACGAATAAGTATTATTCAATATAGCACGGTGAGAAGGAAGACCTGCTTCACCAGCTGTATCGCGACCACCATCAACAGAAGAGTCTAATACATGTGAAATTTGGAAATTATTAGAAACCTGACCACCTAAGAACTCATAATTGAACCTTACATTCAAATCAAGACCAGATGTTTCAACAACACCTTGGTTACCGAAACCTCTAACAATTCCAGTAATACGACCTGTAGTTGAGTTACGATTTACAGACAATCCAGGAGGCAATTCCAAACCTTCATTCCCTAGATAGATTAAGTATGCAGAAGTGAATGAACGAATTCTATTGTCAATTTCGATATTATAATAATCCAAAGTCATGTTCATCCAATCAACAGGCTCATAAGCAAGTCCTAAAGAGTATTGCTTAGAAGTTTCTGCTGACAAGTTTGGATTAGCTGTAACTGTTGCATCAACTTGTACACGACAACCTGCTGCCTGACCTAAAGCCAAACAAGTAGGATCATCTTGAATAGTGTCTGCTGAGAAAGAATCTTTCTGAGTTAAGATATCCAAAGTTGGAGCTCTGAAACCTTCACCATAAGAAGCACGTAAAGTCAGATTATCCAATGGTTGATAACGGAAAGAAACTTTTGGTGAAAACTCACTACCAAAATCAGAATAATCGTCATAACGACCAGCTAAAGACATTTCCAAATTAGGTAGGAATGGAACCAATGCTTCGAAGTAAATCGAATCTACGTCGCGATTACCCGCTGCTGAGTTACCAGCCGAACCACCGATTTGGCCAGCTTCTGACAATGAATCATATTGATCCGAGTATTTGATTTTTTGTGTTTCAGCACCGACATATACAGATACTGGACCATTTTCCATTTCAAACATATCAAATGCAACAGAACCAAACATCTCATCCAAGTCATATTTACTGATTCTTGAAATAACAACTTTCATACTGTTCAGAGTTGTTGGCGAGTTACCATACGGATTCCATAGGTCATAAGCACCAGACTCAATTGCTGCACGAGCAGCTGAACGTAACAAGTAGTTGTTACCAATGTCAAAAGTTCTGTTGTTAGAACGTGTTACACCAAATTCAACTTCAGCATTACCAATATTACCAGTTGTACCCAATTGGAATCTTGTCAGTCTGTTAGTTACAGTACTGTCACGATTTCCAAGTGCGTCATAACGGTGATAAACCGCAATCGGCTGATTCACTACCGGTTGACCATATAAATTAGTCAAGTTAGGATTATAATATGGTGAACTTGGATTGGTTGGATTGTTTGGGCTACTTGCAGATACATACGCATAATCAGGAACCGGAGCATAACGTCCGAAAGATTCTGTTTCTGCAACAGAAACATTCATCCAAACCTGCCAGTCATCATTCACGTCATAAGAACCTTTCGCATAGAAAGACTGGTTATCAGTTGACGCATCATCAGCAGATACCGAAGCAAAATTAAAACCACAGAAAGGCAAACCTTGCGAGGTAGTTACTGGAGTGAAAGCCGTACCCGGGAAGTTACAAGCACCAGGCAATGACTGCAAAAGTATATCATATTCATAAGCACCTGTATCAGGATTAACTGTATTTCCTGTAACAAACCAACTTTCCATGTTATTGCCATATGTCGAAAGACCTGGCGAATACCATGGATAATCACGTGCAAAAACAATTTCACGACTATTCCATGAAACACCTGCTAATAAACGTGAACGGTCACCTGAAGCACCAAATACGATAGAACCTTCTTCTCTGTCACCGCCATGAGCAGGAATAGAAGCTTCAGCTCCACCAATCATCATTTCAACACCTTGGAAATCAGTACGTAAAATTACGTTGATTACACCACCGATTGCATCTGAACCGTAAATCGCAGAAGCACCATCAGAAAGAACTTCAATTCTTTCAATCGCACCAGCTGGAATTGTGTTCAAATCTTGGTTGCTACCAGTAGATGGCGAAGCAGGTAGTCTACGACCATCAATCAGCACCAATGTTCTTGAAGAACCCAAGCCACGCAAACTAACAGCAGACACACCTTGAGCAGAGCTACCAGATTGTGGACGGAATGAACCCGCACTGTTGAATGTTAAGCTACGAATGAAGTCAGCAGCAGAAGATTCACCGCTTAATTCAATTTCTTCACGTGTAATTGTAGTTACAGGTAACGCTTGTGCAACGTCAGAACGTTTAATACGTGAACCAGTAACAACTTGTTTATCAAGTTTTTCTTTATCTGCACCCTCGTCTTCATCTTGTGCGAAAGCTACACCACCAAGTGCAACTGAAGCAACCAGACCAGAATACAAAGCAGTTTTAATTGCGCTAGCAATAGGATTACGCTTTATTTTCATTTGTTTCTCCAAATATTTATCCATGAGTCTCCTCTAAAAAAGTTATTATCGTGTTAGAAATCCTCTCTTCCGACGGAATATTAACATTTAAATAATACAAAAAAAAGAGTGAGATGCGTTTTTTTTATCTTTTATTAACAAATTTTTTACAAAAATACACATTCAATAACAATCACCTGAAATGATTGATTAAAGTAGTTATTTTTGCTCATTTAACATTTTTTTAATATTTGACAACTGGTCGTAAAGCTCTTTTGGAACACGTGAACCAAATTCGTCAAGATATTCCTGAATACTTTCAACTTCTGTCAGCCACGCATCATTATCAACCTCTAATAATTTCTCCAGGCTTTCTACTGAGAAGTCCAAATTTTCAAGGTTTAAGTCTTTTGTCAGTGGCATATCTCCAATCGGAGACGATTTACTTTCGAGTTTTCCTGAAACACGGTTAACTATCCACTCTAAAACTCGCATATTTTCACCGAATCCAGGCCACATGAATTTCCCGTTTTCGTCTTTTCTGAACCAGTTAACAGTAAAAACTTCCGGTAAATTTTGCGCTCTTTCTTCAAAAGACAACCAATGTGACCAATAATCCGCAAAATGATAACCACAAAATGGTTTCATTGCCATTGGGTCTCTGCGTACCACACCAACCGCCCCTGTTGCAGCAGCTGTCGTTTCCGAAGCTACAGTTGCACCCATCAACACGCCATGCGCCCAATTACGAGCCTGCGTAACCAAAGGAACAAGTCCCGCTCTTCTCCCACCAAATACGATAGCAGAAATTGGTACACCTTCGGCTGCTTCGGCTTTTTCGGAATAACTCGGGCAAGTCTTTGATGAAACGGTAAATCTTGAGTTAGGATGAGCCGCCGGGCCATTTTCAGGATTAAATTTATTACCTTTCCAGTCATAAACAGGAACTCTGTCATTCAGGCCTTCCCACCAAGGTTGATTGTCTTCAGTTTCTGCAACATTGGTGAAAATTGCATCCTTATAAAGCATTGCCAAAGCATTAGGGTTGGTTTCATTTGAAGTTCCCGGAGCGACTCCGAAAAAACCGGCCTCAGGATTAATCGCCCAAAGCCTTCCATCTTCTCCCGGGCGCATCCAGCAAATATCATCTCCTATTGTCGTAATTTTCCAACCTTCCTGGACATAGCCTTCAGGCGGAATCAACATTGCCAAGTTAGTTTTTCCACAAGCCGATGGAAAAGCGGCTGCAATATAATGAATCTCACCTTGTGGATTCTCCAACCCAAGAATCAACATGTGCTCAGCGAGCCAACCTTCGGTTTTTGCTTGATAGGAGCCAATTCGTAATGCATGGCATTTTTTACCAAGCAAAGCATTTCCGCCATATCCCGAACCAAAACTCTTAATTGTTAGCTCTTCAGGGAAATGCATAATGTATCTTCTTTCCGGATTTAATTCACCAATCGAATGCAAGCCTTTAACGAAATGGCCTTCTTTTTCAATACGTTGTAGTGCCGGCGCACCCATACGCGTCATGAGTCGCATATTTTGCACAACATACGGACTATCAGTGATTTCAACACCACATCTTGAAATTGGCGAATCAATCGGCCCCATACAATAAGGAATAACATACATGGTACGACCTTTCATACAACCGCTAAACAGGTCGTCCATTTTCTCATGCGCATCTTTAGGGTCCATCCAATGATTGTTTGGACCGGCATCTTCTTCATTTTCAGTACATATAAATGTCAGGTGTTCCACGCGCGCTACATCTTGTGGATCTGATAAATGAAGGAAACAACCCGGATGCGTTTCTTCATTCAGTTTTTTATAATCGCCGGTGGATAATAAAAGTTCATCCAGTTGTTGTTTTTCTTCTTCAGAACCATTACACCAAACCACTTTTTCTGGTTTTGTAAGTTCTGCAATATGATTGACCCAATTCTCTAGTTCTAATAATTTTGTTGACATAATACTGTTGTTTTTGAAACTTATTTAATTCTTGACAAGATACCTTCGAGTTCATCAACCGAGTGATAGCTGATGACTAATTTACCTTTACCTTGTTTACTGTGTTGAATACTGACTTGTGAACATAGTTTTTCTGAAAGATCATGTTCCAGCTTCCGGATATCGGAATCTTTTTGTGATTGTGTTTTCTGTACTTTTTCAGCACCATAATTTTTAACAAACTGCTCTGCTGCACGAACCGTCATTGATTTATTAATCATTTCCATGGCTGCTTTAAGCTGTAAACTTTTATCCAGTGCAAGCAGAGTCCGAGCGTGCCCCATTTCCAATTGTCCATCATCCAGCAGCTTTTTAACATCTTTATGCAAATCAAGTAATCGCAATAAATTACTCACGGCAACTCGTGAACGCCCGACAGCTTCTGCGGCTTGTTGATGCGTTAAATCAAATTCTTCGATGAGCCTTTGTAAAGCCAATGCCTCTTCCAACGGATTAAGATCTTCTCGTTGAATATTTTCAATCAACGCCATTGCAATTGTTTGCCTGTCATCAGCTTGTTTGATAACAACAGGAACCTTGCTTAGCTCAGCAATTTGTGCAGCACGCCAGCGACGTTCGCCGGCGATGATTTCATATTTATTTTTTCCGATGCTTCTAACGATAACCGGCTGAACCATGCCTTGAGCCTTAATTGAATCAGCCAACTCTTCCAACTTTTGAGCATCCATCTTGGTACGAGGCTGATATTTTCCCGGCTGAATCAGCTCGATTTCCAATTCTGTGAGAATGTTGTCGTTATCAGATTGAGTAACTGACGAATCCCCTTTGGTATTTGTTTTTGAGCCAAGAAGTGCGTCAAGCCCTCTTCCCAGTCCTCTTTTCTTTGTTGCCATGTTAGTTATTTCCTCTTATCACTTCTCCTGCTAACCCGAGGTAAGCAATGGCTCCACGTGAAGCAGAGTCATATTCGATAACCGACATTCCATGTGACGGAGCTTCAGCAACACGCACATTTCTGGGAATCACAGTCACATAAACTTTTGAATCGAAATGTTCAAGCAATTGTGACGAAACATCATTTGCCAGATTGTTTCTGCCATCAAACATAGTACGGATAATTCCTTCGATTTCCAAATCAGGATTTGCAGTTGATTGAATTCTTTCAATAGTCTCAAGCAAAGATGCCAAACCTTCCAAGGCATAGTACTCACATTGCATCGGTATCATTACACCTTTTGCAGCGACCAAGGCATTGACTGTTAAAATACTGAGTGAAGGCGGACAGTCAATAATAATGTAGTCATAATCTTTGTTGAGTTTAGCTAGTTGCTTTCTGAGAACAGACTCAGGGTTTTGTTGTTCCATTAGTTGTAATTCAGCAGCCGTTAAATCTGTATTTGAACCAATCAAGTCAATCCCGGTATTCTCTGCTGTTAATACAACTTCATTTATATCAACTTCCTGAAGCAACATATCACAAGCATTAGGCTCAATTTCTCTGGAATCAAATCCACAACCCATAGTTGCATTTCCTTGCGGATCTAAATCAATCAACAAAACTGATTTTTTTAAATGAGCCAAACCGACAGCCAAATTGATACTGGTTGTGGTTTTACCAACACCACCTTTCTGATTTGCTACCGCAATTACCTTGTTCTTTTTGTTCATATTTTTGTAAAAACCAACAACCGTCTTTCTGCATCTAAAAACGGAACTTTAATATCAATATCTTTTTCCAAATGAAATCCTATTTGTTCAGAATTTTGTTCTGACTCAACTCTTGGTCCTTTCATTGCCAATACTCTGCCATTATCCGAACAGAGATGCCCTGCAAGCTTTAAAAAATTGCCCACCTCAGAAAAGGCTCTGGATATTACCACATCATAACTCGATTGGGGATGATAATTCTCAACTCTGCTGCAAACAACCTCAATATTTTGCAGATTGAGCTGTCTTTGCGCAAATCTCAGAAATCGAGTTTTTTTATGACTGGTATCTAACAAAGTAACAAACAAATCAGGATTGAGTATTGAAAATATAATTCCCGGAATTCCACCACCGGTTCCTACATCAATGATTGAGTTTCCCTGCAAATAACGATAAACTGCAGCACTATCAATAACGTGTAAAGTAATCATTTGAGAAAGGTCTCTAATCGCTGTCAAATTATATGTTTTGTTCCACTTGTCCAATAGATAGACAAATTCTAATAATTTTTCAGCATGACCGGTATCAAGGTTTAGCTCATTCAGGCTTTCAGTCATAAGCCCAACAAGCGAGTTTTTATTCATAATGTGACTTTTAACCCATTGTTAAATTCAACTTAATAAGGTAACTTATGCAACCCTGACACGTTTGTAATAATTAAGAGCGGGCAATTATAGTAATTGTTCAACTAAAGAACCAAGAAAACAGGCAAAATACTTATGAATTTTAATACCGCCAGAAAAAATATGTTACTGAATCAGGTGAGAACCTGGGACTTTATCAGCCCCGAAGTATTGAATACAATGCGCAAGCTACAAAGAGAAGAGTTTGTTCCCGTAGAACATAGAAAACTCGCATTCAGCGACTTTGAAATTCCGTTGGCTCATGACGAATCGATGATGAAACCAATTGTCGAAGGACGAATTCTACAAAATCTCCATCTCAACGGAACAGACAACATTCTTGAAGTTGGTACCGGAAGTGCGTATTTCACAGCTTTACTTGCACTTTCTGCAAAAAAAGTAACCAGCATTGATATTCATCAGGATTTCATTGATTCTGCGGAAGAAAAATTATCTGAAGCAAAGATAAAAAACTGCGAGTTGCTTTGTGAAAACATATTCGAGATTTCTTCCAGAAAAAAATACGATGTCATTGTTATCACCGGCTCTATGCAAAACACACCCGATTTCTTACTGAAAAATCTCAACAAAGGTGGTAAAATTTTTGCAATCATCGGCGACGAACCCATTATGAGCGCATGTCTCATTACAAAAAATGAGAATGGCGAAACAAACTTTGAAACTTTATTTGAAACGGTTGTCAAACCTCTCAGCGGGCAAAGTCAGCACTCTAATTTTAAACTTTAAAAAAAGTGATAGTATTATGAAAAAAATATATTTAAGCATAAGCTCAGCACTTCTTAGCTTCTCTGCAGTATCTGCGGATTTAACGGAAGTCTTTTTACAGAGCGAAAAACATGACCCTCAACTTTCCGCGGCAAAACACACTTTGAATGCCAGTTCCGAAGGCAAAAAACAAGCTTTCTCTACTTTTCTGCCTCAAGTGTCCGCGAGCATGAGCGCTTCAACGAGTGATACAGAAAGTACAACTGACAAGGATGGCAATGAAATCAGTTTTACCAGTGACTCTGATAACAGAGGCTGGAGTGTGAGTTTATCTCAGACGCTGTACAATCATGCCAACTATCAAAATTATAAAATTTCAAAACTTCAGGTTCTACAATCTGAAGCAGAATATACAACCGCTTATCAGGATTTTATCCTCAGAGTAGCAAATGCGTACTTCAATGTTCTTGGAGCAAAAGATAGCTTGTTATTCTCTGAAGCTGAAGAAAAAGCCATTCAACGTCAACTGGATCAAGCTGAGCAACGTTTTGAAGTTGGATTGGCGGCAATTACAGATGTTCATGAAGCCAGAGCCAGATATGATGGAGCGAGAGCTTCTGTGATTATTGCTCAGAATCTTTTGGATGATGCCAATGAGGCATTATTTGAAATGTCTCAGCAATATTACACCGAGCTTACACAAGTTCCCAATGATGTTGACTATGGTATGTTCCAGCTTAAAACAATGGACGCGTATCAGGAGTTGGCATTAGCCCAAAACCCTGATTTAATGGTAGCGAAAGTTAGTAGTGATATCTCTGAAAAACAAATAGGCGTGAGCCGCTCAGGACATTTTCCAACATTGTCACTTTCAGCACGAAAAAATCATTCATTTAGCCCTAATACTGTTTCAACCCAATTTGATTTGAACACACAAGTTCCGGTTCAATTTGAATCCGGTGACCAAACAAGCGATACCAATTCGATTTCATTGAATCTGAACATACCAATTTATTCCGGTGGACGAACATCTTCACAGGTTCGCCAATCTGCCAGTCTGCACAGCGCTGCAATGGACAGACATGAAATGACCAGACGCAACACTGTTCGTAGTGTTCGAAATGCCTATCATGGAACATTGGCAGCAAAAAGTAGCGTTGATGCCAGAAAACAAGCGATGATTTCTGCAGAAAGCGGACTGGAAGCCACAGAAGCGGGATACGAAGTCGGAACAAGAACCATTGTCGATGTGTTAAACTCACAAAGAAGTTTATATCAAGCTCAAAGAGATTACTCACAAGCAAAATATGACTACTTTATTCAGTACCTCACATTGAAAAGAGCATCCGGAACTTTGAATGCAGAAGATATATTTGATATCAATAACAAGGTATTAAAATAAGTTTTCATAACTTAAAACAAAAAACGCCGGATTTTCCGGCGTTTTTTTATATCTCGTTATACTTCATGAGGAGAGAGATGGATAAGCTTTTCGAGTTGAGCTTGATCTTCATCCGAAATGTCAATGACATGCAACCCACAAAAATTGAAATCTTCACGATGGCTTTCAGTCCACATACACTCTAACCCCACAACAATATCGTGATAATCTTTCGAATCAAACTTCCAGAGCGTTTGAAACATTTCTCCAGGCTCAATACCATTTTTACAATTTAACAAAACACCATCGCGAGACACATTCAAGACCTCTCCCATGCCTTTTTCCGTGAGTGTGTTGATGAGAAGAATTTCAACAACGGGCTTAACTCTTTTATTTTTTCGATATTCCTTACTCATTGAGTTCTTTAAATTTATTTAGCAGCCTGTGGAATCCCCATTATATTTATAATTTTGTTATAAATACTACTCAAAACACCTTTAAAATATTCTTTTTTCTCAACTTCAACAATTCTAATTTTTTTCGCTACTATATCTTTGGCTAGAGATGACAAAGATTGTTCATAAGGTTTATTACCAATCAAAGATACAAATAAAGCATTGTTAGAAACAGGACTAAACCAGCTTAGCTTTCTTCTGATTTCTGATGAGTTCTCATCGCCATTAAAATCAAAGAATGTTCCAAAAGGTAAAAGTTTAAAACGAGTCAATTGAGACTTCTCCTCTTCAGTTAAATTCTCATACTCATCTTTCTTAGTTTTTTGAGCAGATATTTTATTTTCAGAAAGGGGAATTTTTTCTTTAATGGATGGAACATCAATGATTTGGATTTCCTTCTCATCTTTTCCATCCATCACTGCTAAAGAACACTCTTTAATGTTCAACAGCACATTGGTTTTATCATTAACCGAATATCCCAATTCATTCATTATCAAATCTGTATGATGCAAAGATTCAATTTTTTGTTTTGGAGTCAGTTTTCTCACCATCTCTGCATGTGTCATTTGCGCAATACAGGTTGCCGTACTAACAATCTTTCTCCACTCAGAAGATTCTTCTCCTTCACGTAACAAAACCAATATCAATTTATCTTTAAAAGCCGTCAGCAGCAATTGCTTGATAAAATGGGGAATAGAAAGATTAATCAGTTCATCAATAATTTGATTGACGCGCATCCGAGCTCTTTCCATTTTTTCCTTACCTTTACTAACACTCACCCACTTTTGCTCTGCTCGCTGAGCTCGAAGCTCTGTCATCTCCAGATATGCGGTTAAATCCTCATTGGCTGTTTTAAAAGCGGTATCACTTCCATCAAAATTTCCTGCAACGTGCTTACTGAATTTCTGTAAATCATCAACAACCTTGGTTCCATGCCATTTTTGTGAGGCCTGAATGATATTTTCCAGATATTCTCTGGCAGGGTGCTTGTCATCCTCAAAAAATTTCATGTTAGCTGTTGCCAGTCTCAATAATGGAATACTGATTGCGTCAATCGAAGAAATAACATTCTGATCAATGTTACTATCATTCTGAACATGTTCATAAAACAGACCCATCACCTCCATCGCATTTTGATGTTGAGGACTCAGCTTAGGGTAAAAGACTCCGGTAGTGTTTTTAATTGTATCTAACAAATTTTCCTTAAATTGCCTTCCAATTCCTCGATTTTTTGGCATTTGGCTCAAAACCTTGTCAAGAGTGTCAGCATCCACATTAACAGGAGCATTGATGTTTTCAACAGGTATCTGTTGTTCTCTGCGATTGGATAGGAAATTAAAAATCTCATTGACTGTGTGATTTTCAGAGTGAACTTTAGCACCAGAGACATCATTCTGTTTGCTACTCTCAACCTTGGAATCAGGGTTTTCCGTATTTTTTTGTTCAGCCGCTCGTTGCGCGGTGCTTTTATTCGAAGGCTTCTGAGAAATTAGATTTTTGTATTCAAACTTGATATTAGGTAATATACCTGCCTGCTCAAATTCCTGATTAATCTGAAGATACATGCCCTCAAGGTTGATTATTAACAACCTTGTCAACTCTCTAATCATTAGAGTTTTAGTTTTAATACTGACTTCCAGCAAGTCAAAAAGCTGGCTGTAAACCCAAACAACTGAACTAGCTCCGAACGGCATATTGAATTTATCAATTTTTCGGGAAGCGTAAATAACCTTAAACCTTTTTTCCAAGGCATAAAGATATTTTGTGAATTTAATATCGAGAACTGATTCCAGTTGAGTAAAAGCTAATGTAATTTCCAGATCTTCATCATTTACCAAAGAAAGCTTTATTTCTTCTTCATTATTTCTGACCTGTTTGTAGATTTCATCAGGCATGGAGTCGATGATTGATAACAATGGGTCTTTTGTCCCGGCTGAGCTTTTTTTCAGCAAGTTAAACTGCTCAAAAATCTTCACCTCTTCAGAGTTCGATTGAGCTTTCTCAGATTTTGAAAATAGTACATTCAGAGTTTTCTTTATCGATTCATCAAAACTCCTGACCAGCGATTTTTCAAAAAAAAACAAACACCGATCTATAATCAAGTGTTGCCTAGCTGCTTGTTTCTGCATTTTCTTTCCAATATATCCCCATTCCAGACCAATAATATATCAGATTTATTGAATAAATCAAAATGACTAACTTGTAAACTTTTGTCAAGTCAACCAAGAAAAAGTTTAGAAAAGCCTAATTTGTTAGTGGTCAACCATAAAAACTTAAGGTTTTAAAAACTATTTTAATCTTCACTAATCTCCAACAAATCAGCATTTCCACCAACTGCAGATATATTGTTGGTTATCGTTGTTTCAGTTATGAATCTTTCCAGATAGTTTGGGCCTCCTGCTTTTGGACCTGTGCCTGACAAACCCAGCCCTCCAAAAGGATGAACACCGACAACGGCTCCGATAGTGCTACGATTGATGTAGCAATTTCCAACTCTGATACGCGAAACAATATGCTCGATAGTATTGTTAATTCGAGAATGCACTCCGAAGGTTAAACCAAATCCCGTTGAGTTAATCTCATTAATCACTTTATCCAGCTCCGATGCTTTGAAACGAATGACATGCAAGAATGGACCAAAAACTTCTTCTTTCAGTACATTAATTGAATCTATCTCAAAAGCATGAGGAGGAAAATAATATCCTTGTAAATTTTCAGGAATGCTCAATGCTTTAATGAGTTTGCCTTTTTCCTGAATAAAATCAACATGCGCATTGAGTTTGTTCAGTGCCGTTTGATCTATGAGCGGACCGACATCTGAATAATAGTTTTCAGGGTGATTGATGCTCATCTCCTGCATTGCACCCGCCAGCATTTTCAGAACATTATCGGCGATATCCTCTTGGACATATAAAACCCGTAAAGCCGAGCATCTTTGACCGGCGCTAACGAATGCTGAAGCCACCACATCTTTGACCAGTTGTTCCGGCAATGCCGAAGAATCAGCAATCATACAGTTTTGACCACCTGTTTCGGCAACTAAGGTGGCAATTGAAGCATTTTTTCTACTTGCCAGATTAAGATTAATCACACGCGCGGTTTGAGTTGAACCAGTAAATACCACTCCGCTTATTTTTTCAGATTGGCAAAGAACATTCCCAATTTCCCGACCTAAACCGGGAACAAATTGAAAGACCTCCTGTGGAACACCAGCTTGATGAATTAAACAAGCTGTAAAATATCCAATAATTGATGTTTGCTCTGCCGGTTTAGCGATGACACAGTTACCGGTGACCAGAGCTGCAACAATTTGCCCTACATAAATTGCTAAAGGAAAGTTCCACGGACTGATGCATACGAACGTCCCTTTGCCGCTAAAACTTAAAAAATTGCTTTCCCCTGTTGGTCCGGGCATTTTTTCAGCTTCTGACATTTTTTCAATCGCATGATAGGCGTAATATCTACAAAAATCCATGGCCTCTCTGATTTCTGAAATGCTGTCAGTCAAACTTTTCCCGGCTTCATGCCTGAGCAAATGCAGAAGCATATCACGATTTTCATGAATCAAATCAGCAACTTTATTGATAACTTCCGCCCGGTGATTCACATTCGTTGCATTCCATGCGGGAAAGGATTTTGAAGCGTTTTGGATAGCAAGTTCAGCATCTTTAGCATTCGCAAAAATATTGTAGCCGACAAGATAATTCGAATCCGCCGGAGAATAAACCTCTTGCGACGTTGATTCACCTCTATATCCCGGAATCAAAGGTGTACAAGTTATCTTTTGTAATTTGAAATTCTCCAATTTCTCTTGCAAATTATTAAAAGTCTGTAAATCAGCTAAATTAATTCCCTGAGAATTATTTCTTTTTGGTAGATAAATCTCCATTGGCAATGAAATTTGCGGATGGCGATGATTGGAATGTGATCGTACCACCTCAATCGGATCTTGAGTAATGTCATCAATACCCAACTCTAAATCGACTAAGCGATTCACAAATGATGTGTTCGCACCATTTTCAAGCAATCTTCTCACCAAATAAGGTAACAAATCCTCATGAGAGCCCACAGGAGCATAAACCCGACAAGGAACATTAAGTCCTTTTGGGTCAATCGTCTGTTTGTGTAAGGCTTGACCCATTCCATGCAATCTTTGAAACTCATAACCAACATTATCACCGGCCATCACTCTGACAGCAGCAACAGTATTGGCATTGTGTGTGGCAAATTGAGGATAAAATTTATCACGGTTTTTCAACAAAGTGGTTGCACACGCCAAATAAGAAATATCTGTGTTCACTTTTCGGGTAAATACCGGATAGTCATCCAAACCTTGCTCTTGAGCTCTTTTTATTTCAGTATCCCAATAAGCACCTTTGACCAATCGTAATGGAATTTTATGACCATATTTATCATTCAATGAAACCAGAAAATCAATGACTGCTGATGCTCTTTTCTGAAACGCCTGAACCACCAAACCGAAACCGTTATAATCTTTCGGACATTGGCTATAAACTTGTTCAAAAACCAAAAGCGACAATTCCAAACGGTCGGCTTCTTCAGCATCAACAGTCACCGCCATATTCAACGAGGCGGCTAAATCAACAATTTGCTTCACTCTCGGGACCAATTCTTTCAAAACACGTCCGACATTTGCAATTTCATAACGTGGATGTAAAGCAGATAATTTGATGGAAATGGTCGCAGCCTCTTCAATCTTCTTTTTGGCATTATATTTAGCAATCACACTCACAGCATCAAGATAGGCTTTCAGATATCTGTCAGCATCCGCTTGAGTTAATGCAGCCTCTCCAAGCATATCGAATGAAAAACGATAATCACGATGCTTTTTTGTTTGCGAGCGTTTCAGAGCTTCATCAATGGTTCTTCCCATGACAAATTGTCTGCCCATCACTTTCATTGCCTGATAAATTCCTTTTCTGACGACTGGTTCACCGGTTTTGTTCAGTAGCTTGTCGAATATTTTTGACAAGCCTTTTTTATCTTCATCAATGTGAATGATTTTACCGGTCAGCATCAAACCCCATGTCGAGGCGTTAACAAATGTTGAGTCACTTTTACCCATGTGTGACTTCCAATCTCCATCGAGCAACTTATCCTTAATTAGTTTTTCGGCCGTTCCTTTATCCGGTATTCTTAGCAAGGCCTCAGCCATACACATCAGTACAATTCCTTCTTTGGATGACAAATCATACTCCTTCATAAAGGCATCAACACCATCCATATCCTTGATTTGGCTCCTTACATTTTTGACCAATTTAACTGCTAGTTCTTTGATTTCCGCCCGAGCTTTAAAACCCGGATTAGCTTGTTCAAGCAGTTCATTAACTAAGGTGTTTTCATCCTTGAGAAAATTTTCAGACAATCCTTTAATTGGAGATGTTTTTTGACCGGAAAAATAATTCACTGTTTCGCCTTAACAATTTTGTAATTGCGGCTATTATAATTGAACATGACTTTGGCTTGGTAGAATATTTTTTGGATTTTGGAATATCAATTCTAGGTATTAAAAATTGAGAAATTACATGGCGGATTTACAGCAAAAGCAGGACAAATTATTCATTATATTAGAATTTTCTAATATAAATAAAATTTGATAAATTTCATAAATCAATGCGACTTTTTCAAATTGCTCATGCTAAACTACCGTCGATTGGTAGAGGCATCATCATTAGTTCAGGCAGATATTGCCGGCAACTGAGTTACTCTGAATGCATCAAAGTTTAAACGCCAAAAGAAAATCAATGAGGTTATAGAATCAATGAATAAAACAACAAAAAGTTGTAAAAGAGGGTATTTAAGTCTCTTTTTTACAGTTCTGGGCACATTTATTTCCGGCTTTGCCTACGCTGAATATGGTGTAAATATGACACAAGGTGTGACCGAATTCAGTCAAACAGCTTATGATTTACACATGATTGTTTTCTGGATTTGTGTGGTCATAGCCGTTCTGGTTTTTGGAACAATGATTTATTCCATGTTTGCACATAGAAAATCAAAAGGTGTCGAAGCGGCACAGTTTTCACACAGCACCAAAGCAGAAGTAATCTGGACGATTATTCCTATTCTGATTTTGGTTTCTATGGCAGTTCCTGCGACTAAAGCACTAATGAGAATGGAAGCTCCAAAAGATGAAAATGGTGAACACCTCAATATGGAAATGACGGTAAAAGTTACAGGTTATCAATGGAAATGGAAATATGAGTATCTGGGAGAAAATGTTTCTTTTCTAAGCACTTTGAAAAGAGATAGCGACATGGCTCGTCAGATTGGTGATTTCCCAAATAAAAAACGACCGGGTGAAATTGAAAATTATCTGTTAGACGTCGATCAACCATTGGTTATACCGGTGGATACCAATATTAGATTCTTACTCACTTCCAATGACGTGATTCACTCTTGGTGGGTTCCACAGTTTGGCTGGAAAAGAGATGCAATTCCCGGTTATGTGAACGAAGCATGGACAAATGTTAAGGAAGTTGGTACTTATCGTGGTCAATGTGCTGAATTATGCGGTAAAGACCATGGATTTATGCCAATTGTTGTTGAAGTAAAATCTAAAGAAGACTTCGCTAAATGGCTGAGTGAGCAGAAAGGTGAAAACCTTGCAGGCGATGTATCTGTTCAAACACTAGCTAAAAACTGATAATATTTGAGGGTAGAGAAAATGAGTCATACTACAACTTTAGATCACGAACACGACCATGACCACAAACCCAAAGGTTTTGTAAACAGATGGTTAATGACAACAAACCATAAAGATATCGGTACTCTTTATCTGGTTTTCGCACTGATTATGTTCATTGCCGGCGGTGCGTTGGCGATGATTATTCGTCTTGAATTGTTCCAACCCGGATTGCAATTTGTTGAGCCTGATTTCTTCAACCAGCTAACAACCATGCATGCATTGATAATGGTATTTGGTGCTGTAATGCCTGCTTTCGTTGGTTTTGCTAACTGGATGATTCCAATGATGATTGGCGCTCCTGACATGGCATTGCCAAGAATGAATAACTGGTCATTCTGGATTTTACCTTTTGCTTTTATTATGCTGGGTTCTACCTTCTTTATGGATGGCGGTGCTCCTGCTGCAGGTTGGACACTATATCCTCCTCTGGTTTTACAAGGTGGTAAAAATCTGGCATTTGCGGTATTTGCAATCCACATGATGGGTATTTCTTCAATCATGGGTGCAATTAACGTTATTGCTACAATCATGAACATGCGAGCTCCGAATATGGGCTACTTGAAAATGCCATTGTTTGTATGGACATGGTTGATCACTGCTTTCTTGTTGATTGCTGTTATGCCTGTATTTGCGGGCGCAGTAACCATGCTGTTAACTGATCACTATTTCGGTACAACATTCTTTAACGCTGCCGGTGGTGGTGATCCGGTCTTATTCCAGCATATTTTCTGGTTCTTCGGACATCCTGAAGTTTATATTATGATTCTTCCATCATTTGGAATCATCTCTGAAATTATTCCTACTTTTGCTCGTAAGCCATTGTTTGGTTATGTTTCTATGGTTTATGCATCAGCAGCAATTGCATTCTTGTCATTCATCGTTTGGGCTCACCACATGTTTAGTGTTGGTATGCCATTTGGTGCAGAATTGTACTTCATGTATGCAACTATGCTGATTTCGATTCCGACAGGAGTCAAAGTATTCAACTGGGTTGCAACCATGTGGAAAGGGGCGATGACATTTGAAACACCAATGTTGTTTGCGATAGCATTTGTAATTCTATTCACCATTGGTGGTTTCTCTGGATTGATGATGTCAATTGCTCCGGCTGATTTCCAGTATCATGATACCTACTTCATTGTTGCACACTTCCACTACGTTCTGGTAACAGGTGCAGTATTTGCAATTATCGGCGGAGTCTATTACTGGATTCCAAAATGGACTGGTAACATGTACTCAGAAAGACTAGGGAAAATCCATTTCTGGTGGTCAACAATTTCTGTCAATGTTCTGTTCTTCCCGCAACATTTCTTAGGTTTAGCTGGAATGCCAAGACGTATTCCTGATTATTCAACTCAATTTACTGAGTTTAACATGTGGTCAAGTATTGGTGGATTCGCTTTTGGTTTGGCACAAGTCTTCTTCTGCATTATTGTTTGGAGAACTGTCAAAGGTAAAGGCACCACAAAAGCAACAGACAGAGTTTGGGATAGTGCAAAAGGTTTAGAATGGTTTGTACCATCTCCGGCTCCTCATCACACTTTCCAGGATGGAGCACCTGTTAAAGATGAACAATTAGCGCACGTTTCATCACACTAATACAGATATGTCCAATAACGATATCGAGCAAAGAAGAAAAGCAGCCCGACGCACAGCGTTAGGGTTGCTTGTGTTTGCGATAGCAATGTTTTCGGCTTTTTATATGCTGAACTTTAGATAATTATGAATAAAACGGTTTTAAAAACAACAATCGTATCAGTCCTGATGTTCGGATTTGCATTTGCTTTAGTTCCGCTCTATGACACTTTCTGCGAGCTCACCGGCTTGAATGGCAAAACCGGAGATCCTGTGGCTGAAGATATTATCAAAAAACAGGTTGTTGATGAAAATCGTGAAATCACTGTTCAGTTTGATGCCAATGTCAACTCACAACTTAACTGGGAATTCCGACCCACTGAATTCAATATGAAAGTTGTGCCTGGTAAGTTGTATAAAACTGAATATTACGCAAAAAATTTATCAAAAAAGAGAGCCATTACCGGCAGAGCCACCTATAGCGTTGCTCCGGGTAAAGCCTCTTTATATTTTAACAAAACAGAATGTTTCTGTTTTACCGAACAAACTTTAGAACCACAGGAAGAAGTATTAATGCCTGTGACTTTCATTGTAGATTCGAATTTACGAGAAGACGTCGATATCATGACGTTGTCTTATACTTTTTATGAATTTGATTCAAAAAACAAAATTTAGAAACGAGGGGTAAAATGTCAAATACAAATACTGAACAATATTTTGTGCCACATAAAGCACGTTGGCCGATTGTCGGCTCAATTGGCATGACATTAACAGCAGTCGGTGCTGCTACTTTCATGAACAGCTCATCTTCACATACTCCAGTATTGATGTACCTTGGTTTTGCAGTCATTATTTTTATGATGTTTGGCTGGTTTGGTGAAGTTGTCAAAGAATCTGAAAGTCAAATGTATAACGAACAAGTTGATACATCATTCAGAATGGGAATGGTGTGGTTTATCTTCTCAGAAGTGATGTTCTTTGCATGTTTCTTTGGCGCACTCTGGTATGTTAGAAATTTTGCAGTGCCTTGGCTTGGTGGCGAAGGAACCGGTTCTTGGACAAATAATGAAATTTGGTCCGGTTATGAAGGTGTTTGGCCAACAAACGGTCCTGCAAATGTTGGTGGTGAATTTGAACTAATCGACCCTTACCACTTGCCTTTAATTAATACCATTTTACTGATGGCGAGTTCCATCACTTTAACAATCGCTCACCATGCCTTGATTAAAGGACTTCGTAAGAAAACAATCGGTTGGTTGATTGCAACGGTTATTCTTGGTGCGACATTCTTGTTCTATCAAGCTGAAGAGTATATTGAAGCCTATCAACATCTTGGTTTGACATTAGGTTCAGGAATTTATGGCTCAACATTCTTTATGCTCACCGGCTTCCACGGTATGCATGTAACATTAGGCGCAATTATGTTGACTGTTATCACCATTCGTATGATAAAAGGTCATTTCAAGCCGGACAGCCATTTTGGTTTTGAAGCGGTGGCATGGTACTGGCACTTTGTTGATGTTGTATGGATTGGCTTGTTTATATTTGTTTATATCATGTAATTTAAACATAATCACCCTATTTAAAAAACGCTCTGACAACAGGGCGTTTTTTTTGATATTCTAAAAAATCAGACACCTTATATAAGCACTCTCTAATTAGTCTTTTGCCAATCATTCTGGTATAATCCGCAGCGAATTTTTTTGGTGTTTTTTAAAAAATCAAACAAAAGTATAATTGCACAAAAGATTACAATACCGACAATATTAACCACTGGCAAGTAAAATAATATCATGACAAAGACAATACAATCCGCCGGATTAAAATTCAGAGAAGCTGTCAACAATAACAAACCGCTTCCGGTTGTTGGAACTATTACCGCCCTCACCGCTTTGATGGCAGAACAAACTGGTCATAAAGCCATTTATTTATCCGGTGGCGGAGTGGCTGCCAACTCTTTGGGAATGCCGGATTTGGGAATCAGCTCATTGGAAGATGTGTTGACTGATGTCAGAAGAATTACAGATGTTTGTTCCTTACCGTTGTTAATTGATATCGATACCGGTTGGGGAGGAGCTTTCAATATAGCCCGAACCACACGAAGTGTGATTAAAGCCGGAGCAGCGGCCATGCACATGGAAGATCAGGTCTCGCAAAAGCGTTGCGGACACCGCCCTAATAAAGAAGTTGTCACTAAAGAAGAAATGGTTGACCGTATCAAAGCAGCTGTTGATGCCAGAACGGATGATAATTTCGTGATTATGGCTCGTACTGATGCTTTAGCGGTTGAAGGTTTAGATTCAGCCATTGAACGAATGAACGCTTATGTGGAAGCCGGAGCAGACATGCTTTTCCCCGAAGCCGTTCAATCATTAGAGCAATATCAAAAAATCAAAGCCTCTGTGAATGTTCCGATTCTGGCGAATATCACCGAATTCGGTAAAACCGAACTCTATTCGCAATCCGAACTAGCACAGCATGGTGTCGATATCGTGCTTTATTGTTGTTCCGCTTATCGTGCGATGAATAAAGCCGCACAAACGGTTTACCAAGCGATACTCAAAGACGGGCATCAACGCAATGTCGTGGAAATTATGCAACCCAGAGAAGACATGTATCAATTTCTGGGCTATCACAAATACGAACAAAAACTCGATGAATTATTCTCAAAAGACAAATAAGGAGAAAACAAATGGCAGGTAAGAAAAAAGTTGGCGGAGCAGGTCTTCGCGGACAATCAGCTGGTGAAACCAAACTCTGTACGGTTGGTGTTTCCGGTTCCGGTTTAACCTACAACGGTTATGACGTTTCAGATTTAGCTGAAAACACCACATTTTATGAAACCGCTTATCTGATATTTCACGGAGAACTTCCTAATCAACAGCAATTGGATAAATATGCTGCAAAAATCAAAGCCAATCGTGGTTTACCGGAAGAAGTGAAGAAAACCTTGGAAATGATTCCAAAAAGCACACATCCGATGGATGTCATGCGCACCGGTTGTTCCATGCTTGGTAACATCGAACCGGAAACAGATTTCTCCCAACAACAAGATGCCGCCGACAGACTTTTAGGAGCTTTTCCTTCAATTATCTGTTACTGGTACAAATTTAGCCACGAAGGTGTTCGTATCGAAACAGAAACCGATGATGATTCAATCGGCGGGCATTTCTTACACATGCTTCATGGCAAAAAGCCAAGTGACTTACATGCTCGTGTAATGGATGTTTCACTAATTCTATATGCCGAGCATGAATTCAATGCTTCAACATTCACAGGTCGTGTGGTTGCTTCCACATTATCTGATATGTATTCCTGTGTGACTGCTGCGGTCGGAGCCTTACGAGGACCTTTACACGGCGGAGCTAATGAAGCCGCTATGGCAATGCTATCACAATGGAAATCTGTTGATGAAGCCATTGCCGGAATTGACGAGATGCTCGCAACAAAACAACTCATCATGGGATTTGGACATGCGGTTTACACCGAATCCGACCCAAGAAATGCTCTAATCAAACGCTGGAGTAAAGAACTCTCCGAAGAGGTTGGTGACGAATGCCTATACGATGTCAGCTGTGCCGTTGAGAAGAAAATGTGGGATGAAAAACGCATCTTCCCTAACGCTGACTTCTTTCACGCCTCCGCCTATCATTTCATGGATATTCCAACCAAACTGTTTACTCCAATCTTTGTCTGCTCAAGAATCACCGGCTGGGCAGCACACGTAATGGAACAACGCGCTAACAACCGCATTATCAGACCAAATGCCGATTATGTCGGAGTTGGACCAAGAAAAGTTGTGCCGATCAGCGAAAGATAGTTCCGAAAGTTCAGACTTTGAAAAACTGCATAGGCACGGTTTAATATCGTGCCTTTTTGTTTGTTAAGGAACACAGAGTTTCACAGAGAAGACACGGAGTTACACAGAGATAATTTATTGTCTTCCTGAGCTGATACTTAGAACAAGCTGAAAGCAAAAATACCTACTTTTCGTTTCCATCACGAAGTTTAAAATATTAAAACCCTCATGTCCTTTATGAACTTCATGGTTAATTTTCTTTTCATAAATAATCTATATTTTAACTATCAAATTAACCCTGAGATTAACCCCAAAGCGACTAGCAACAAAAAGGTAGAAACAAAAAAATGCACCGATTGAATGGTGACTTTTTTCAAAAGTATTCGTCCCAGATAAGCACCGATAAATGCTGAGAAACAAGCTGTAATAACCAATATCCAGTCGATTTGCGATTGTGTTTTTATAATGCTTTTGCCATAAACCGATAGTCGGGTGATATCAACCATAATCGCTACCATCACTCCGGTCGCAATAAATTGCTCTTTGGTTAATCCTGATTTGATTAGAAACATACTGCGGAACGCTCCCTGATTGCCTGTTAATCCACCAAAGAAACCACTGATAATTCCACCGATTGGCAGATATTTTTTATCAAAAGACAATCTGGAAAAAGCAGGAATCAATTCCAGAACCACAAAAATCAAAATTAGCCATCCAATGATAAATTGAAACAAACTGGTATCAAACGAATGTTGAAAAATCGTATAACCAACATGGAGATTGCTTTCCGCCAAGCCTTGTAATGCTTTTGCTCCTATGAAAGCAAAGACCAAAGCGGTTATTCCAAATCGTAGAAAGACCTGCCAGTTGACATGTTTGTAAAGCAATCCAATTTTGAAGAAATTATTTGCCAAATGGACGATTGCAGTAATTCCGATGGCAATCTCCAGTGGAAAAAACAATGCCACCACCGGCATCAGCAATGTACCTAAACCGAAACCTGAAAAGAATGTTAAAGTGGAAGCTGCTAATGCAACAAGTGATATGATTACGATTTCCATATTATGGCAAACCATATGTCATTCTGACTAAGCGAAGCGCATGGAAGAATCTCATGTGAGCCAAACTGAATTCCACTTTTTTGAGATATTTCCACTCACTTTGCTCGGTCAATATGGCAGTATTTTGATTACAAAACATCAGGAATATGAACCGTTCCTTGCATCAGAATCCTTGCACTTCGGCTCATGCTGACTTTTTGAACTTTCCATTCGCCATCAATTTGTTCAACTTCAGCACCGACTTTGAGGGTTCCTGAGGGATGTCCAAATCTTACCGAGTCTCTTTGTCCAACTCCGGCTGCCTGATTCACCAAAGTCCCCGGAATTGCTGAAGCTGTGGCGATTGCTACCGCAGCTGTCCCCATCATAGCATGATGCAATAAACCCATAGACAAAGCGCGGACATTGAGATCAATATCATCAGTTGAGATTTTTTTTCCACTCGATGAAGTATAGTTTTTTGCCGGAGCGACAAATGCTACCTTCGGGGTGTGCTGACGACCGACGGCTTCTTCAACAGAACTAATCAAACCCATTTTCACCGCACCATAGGCACGAATGGTTTCAAACATTTCCAAAGCCTTTTTATCTGAATTGATATCGCCTTGTAGTTCTGTTCCCAAATAATTGATATCTTCACCTTTCAAAAAAATGGTTGGTATTCCGGCAGTAATCATCGTCACTTCAAAAGTCCCTATTCCCGGAACTTCTAACGTATCAATCAAATTTCCGGTAGGAAATAACGCTTCATCACCGACCGGATTGACAAAGTCAATTTTGACTTCAGCTGCCGGAAACGTCACTCCATCGAGCTCGAAATCTCCGGTTTCCTGAACCTGACCATCGGTCATAGGAACATGAGCCAGAATGGTTTTTTTGATATTCGCTTGCCAGATTCGCACTACACAAATTCCGTTTTCTGGAATTCTATCCGCATCGACCAAACCGGATGCAATCGCAAACGAACCCACCGCGGCAGTCAGATTTCCACAGTTTCCACTCCAGTCCACAAAAGCACGATCAATCGCCACCTGACCGAACAGATAATCGACATCATGACCCGGCTCACTACTTTTCGACAAAATCACCGTTTTGGAAGTACTAGAAGTCGCTCCACCCATACCATCAGTCTGTTTGCCATAAGGATCGGGACTACCAATCACTCTCAGCAACATTCTGTCACGGGATTCTCCCGCAACTTGTGCCTTTTCGGGCAAATCTTTCAAATTAAAAAAAACTCCTTTGGAAGTTCCCCCGCGCATATAAGTCGCAGGAATTTTTATTTGTGGTTTGTGTTTCATATTTCTATATTAATGCTTAATTGAATATTCTGAACTGTGGTTTACAACAAAATACTTAGATTTTAACTTTTCAGCAGTATCAATATTTTTGAATCGTCTGAGATGGACATACCATTCACGTTTAATCTCATCTAAGTAATCTGCATGGGATAAAAAAGCAAATCGAATTGTTTCATTTTGATATAGCTTATTTATATTATCTAATATTTTCCCATCATAGACATACCAGTAAGACCACGGAATACAGTCAGGATTTTCCTGACATTCTTCACTAATCGAAGTAAGTCCTGTGAAATCAGATTTTGTTACTTTTACCACAAGCAATAAATCATTCTCAGACAATTCAAAAAAACTTAAAATTTCAGGGTTAGGTCCAGAGTATCTATGTACACAACCGGATAGTATAAGTAATAAAAAAATTAATATTTTCTTCATATCAAATTGGATTCAGAAGAGTGTTATTTTCTTCGTTGGCAAGGCAGGAGGGCGCAGTGTACATTTTGTACATGAGCACTCCTAACGCCGCATACGGGGAAAAGAACTTCTTATGAATTTGATTTAAGGAAATCATTAGCAAAACGCTGCAAAACGCCTCCGGCTTCGTAGATGGAGACCTCTTCGGCAGTATCCAGTCGGGATTTCACAGGGATTGTCACCTGCTCACCATTTTTACGATGAACGATCACCTGCATTTCAGCTCCCGGGGCGATTTCGCCCTGGACATCGTAGGTTTCAGTGCCATCGATATCATAAGTCCTACGGGTTTCACCGTTGACAAACTCCAGTGGCAAGACTCCCATACCTATCAGGTTGGTGCGATGAATGCGTTCAAAGCCTTCGGCAACTATGACTTCCACACCTGCCAATCGCACGCCTTTGGCGGCCCAGTCACGGGAAGAACCTTGTCCATAATCCTTGCCGGCAACTATAATCAAAGGTTGTTTGCGTTCCATATAAGTTTCGATGGTTTCCCACATGCGCATTTGTTTGCCTTCGGGTTCGAGTCTGGCTAATGAGCCTTGGATAATCTCACCGTTTTCATCAAGCACCATTTCATTCAGCAGTTTGGGATTGGCAAAAGTGGCTCTTTGTGCGGTCAGATGATCGCCTCTGTGCGTTGCATAGGAATTGTAATCTTCTTCCGGCACACCCATTTTATCCAGATAAGCTCCGGCAGCACTGGATTTCTGAATCGCATTGGATGGTGATAAGTGATCGGTGGTGATGTTATCTCCCAAAACCGCCAGCGGACGCATGTCTTTCATGGTTCGCTCACCTGCCAGCGCTCCTTCCCAATAAGGCGGACGTCGGATATAGGTACTCATCGGACGCCAGTCATATAAAGGATTTGCCGTTTGTCTATCATCAATATTCAGTTTAAACATCGGCTCATAAACCTGAGTAAAATGTTCCGGTTTAACCGATTCAGCAATCACCTGATCGACTTCGGCATTGCTTGGCCAGATGTCTTTCAATGTTATCGGATTGCCATCTTTGTCGGTTCCAAGCACATCTTTTTCGATATCAAAACGAATCGAACCGGCAATCGCATAGGCAATTACCAATGGTGGTGATGCCAAAAATGCTTGCGAAGCATGCGGATGAATTCGTCCGTCAAAGTTTCGGTTGCCTGACAATACAGCTGTGCTGTAGAGATTTCTATCCAGAACTTCTTGCTTGATTTTCGGATCTAATGCTCCACTCATGCCATTACATGAGGTGCAGGCATATCCAACAACACCAAACCCCAGTTTTTCAAGCTCTGGTAATAACCCTGCTTCTTTTAGGTACAAGGTCACAGCTTTGGAGCCCGGAGCCAGAGAGGTTTTTACCCATGGCTTTCGGGTCAATCCAATCTTATTGGCATTTCTGGCGATCAATCCGGCAGCAATCATATTGCGAGGATTGGAAGTATTGGTACATGATGTAATCGCGGCAATAATACAGGCTCCGTCGGGCATTAAGCCATCTTCGGAAGAATAATCACCTGTGATTCCTTTGGATGCCAAATCTTTAACTGCTACCCGTGCATGCGGATTGGATGGTCCGGCAATGTTTCTGACCACAGAGGACAAATCAAATGTCAAAACGCGCTCGTATTCGACATTTTTTAAATCATCTGACCAAAGACCAGTTTGTTTGGCATAGATTTCTACCAGTTTGACCTGCTCATCATCACGGCCTGTCAGATGCAAATAATCAATGGTTTGCTGATCAATCGAGAACATCGCAGCAGTGGCACCGAATTCAGGCGTCATATTGGAAATGGTTGCCCGTTCTCCCAAAGTCATGGCTGTTGCACCTTCACCATAAAACTCTAAATAGCTTGAAACCACTCGTTCTTTTCTTAGAAATTCAGTCAAAGCCAATACAATATCGGTACTGGTGATGCCTTCTTGAGGTTTACCTGTTAGTTCGACACCAATTATATCCGGCAAACGCATATAAGACGCACGACCCAACATGACGCTTTCGGCTTCCAGACCGCCAACACCAACCGAAATGACTCCCAAAGCATCAACCATCGGTGTGTGCGAATCGGTTCCCACAAGCGTATCAGGGAAAGCCACGCCGTCTTTAATCTGAACTACCGGAGACATGCGTTCCAGATTGATTTGATGCATGATGCCATTACCCGGAGGCACTACATTGACGTTTTTGAAAGACTTTTTACACCAGTCAATAAAATGAAAACGATCTTCGTTTCTGCGGTCTTCAATCGCCCTATTCTTCTCAAAAGCATCTTTCTCATAACCTGCATGTTCAACCGCCAAAGAATGATCCACTATCAACTGAGTCGGTACCACGGGATTGATTTGTGACGGGTCACCACCTTTTTCAGCTATGGCATCGCGCAAACCAGCCAAATCCACAAACGCGGTCTGACCGAGGATATCATGACAAACCACACGTGCCGGAAACCACGGAAAATCCAAATCCCGTTTACGCTCGATAATTTGTTTCAGCGATGCTGTCAGATTTTCCGGCGGACAACGGCGCACCAGATTTTCTGCTAAAACCTTGGAAGTATAAGGAAGTTTGTCATAAGCACCGGCCTGAATGTCTTCAACAGCGGCTCTGGTGTCAAAATAATCGAGATTGGAATTTGGTAAGGGTTTTCGGTAATTGTTGTTCATGCTTTCCCCAGTTGATTCTCATAAGTATAGATTTGATTCTGAATTATACAGTTTAATAAAATAGCTTTAAATAAATTTTCCAACAGTTCTAAAATGATAGAAGAAGTTTTCATAAATATATAAGTATTAATCCTCTCTGAGGAGACAGGTTGAGGTCATTCAAAAGGAAAAATATTTAGATTTTTTCTATTTTTTAATTGATAATGAGAATTATTATCATTATCATTCGCATTTACATTATCAGCACCTTGATTTGAAATTGAAAATTAAATCAAACAAAAACTACTTGAAAAAACAAATGCACACTTGGCACTGGATCAGTTCAGCTATTTCACTTGTGTGTATCATACTGTTTACAATAACAGGAATCACCCTCAATCATGCAAATTATTTTGAAGCTTCAGCAAACGAAATTATCATTGAGGAAACCATTCCTCAAGAACTTCTGAAAAAACTTAAAAATAATCCATCCTCTACTCTAACTGAGCTCCGCTCTTGGATAAAAACAGAGTCAAAACTCCCAACAGATATACTTCAGGGAGACATCGAAACGACCAACAATGAAATCTATATCCAAAAACCAATCCCAGGTGGTGACAAATGGCTATCTGTTGACCTGGATAAAGGAACCCTGTTGTACTCACACAGTGACAGAGGATGGATTGCATGGCTGAATGATCTGCACAAGGGAAGAAACACTCACGGAAGCTGGAACTGGTTCATCGATATATTTGCAATTGCTACATTAGTATTCTGCATTACCGGGTTAATTCTTTTATACATTCATTCCAAAAGACGACCTGCAACCTGGTACATCACCGCTGCCGGACTTGTTATTCCGGTCATTATAATTAATTTATTTACAAAATTGTCGCTATGAAAATACTTTCTGTCACCACATTACTATTAATAGCTCTTACAACATTTGCCGGAAATCAATCATCTGCCGATTTCACGTTAATAATAGAAGTCCCAAAAATAAATGTCTCTGAATACCATGCCCCTTACATTGCCAGTTGGATTGAAGACAGTAATCATCAAACTGTTATTCCTACAAGTCTTTGGTATGACAACCAAAAAAAGTGGTTGAAGGATATTCGTCAGTGGTGGAGAAAAACCGGAAGAACTCAATCAGCTCCTTATGATGGCGTTACTGGTGCGACCAGGAAGCCCGGCAAGCACAAAATCACATTGAAGAGTGACGAGATTGCTTCTCATTTAAAGAAGGGAAAATACTCCTTATTTATTGAAGCCTCCAGAGAAGTCGGCGGCAGAGAAGTGTTGGAAATTCCCTTTGACTGGCCATTAACAGAGAACTTTACAAAGTCAGTTAATGGCCAGTTTGAACTAAGCACAGTCACTCTTCAAATAAAATTCAATCAATAATAAGGAATCAGTATGAAATTCAAAATTATATTACTTACTTTTACAATTTTATATTCATTACAAACCAATGCCCATAAGAGGTGGTTTCTGCCAAATGAATTCAGTGTTTCTGAAAAACAATGGATTAGCATTGATGCCAGTCTGTCAAACAATATTTTTTACGCTGATAGGCCCTGGACACTTGATGGAATTCAAGTGATTCATCCCAACCTCCGCGCTTCTACAATTAGTAATCCTCAATATGGAAAAAGAAAAAACACTTTTGAGGTTTACCTTGAAGATACAGGAACAACAAAAGTGGCTTCCATCAGCAACATTTATTTTGCTCAGTTTGAATATTCAGTTCAAATGAATGAAGTCAAACGGATACGCTCATTTGACTATAATGAATTGATTTCCCAGATACCTGAAAATGCTAAGAATATAAAACTTTCAAAATCAATTTCCAGATTAGAAACCTATCTCACTTTAGGAGCTCCTTCATCTGCAGTCTTTAAGGCAACCGGTTCCGGATTAGAGCTATTACCAATTACACATCCAAATGATGTGTATGAAAATGAAGCGGCTCAATTTAAATTTTTGGTAGATGGCAAACCACAAAAAAATATAAAAGTCTCTCTCGTATGGGAGGGAACACGTTATCGGAATGATGAATCTGAAATCACTTTTATAACCAACGAGCAAGGTATCGTTACATTCACACCAGATAAGCCGGGTGCATATCTTTTAGAAGCATCATATAAAGGTAAATCTCCTGATACAGATAAATTTGAAAATTTACACATGAGTTATATGGCAACTCTAGAAGTTCTGCCGCAGTAATAATAAAAGGAAAAAAAATGAAAAAAACAATTAACAAAGGTCTTTGGGCCTCCACTCTTTTTGCGTCAACACTTTGCGCAGCACAAATAATTGAAAACAACGAAACAAAAGAAAATGAACAGACTCAGGAAGAAGTTTCTAAAATGGATTCGGTCAAGGTATGGGGAACAACCGTTCAGTCATCCTCTGTCAATATCGACGAAAAGTATCTCACTATGAGACAAGCCGATCACCTGAGTGACTTGTTGAGAAGCATACCCGGAGTTGATGTCGGAGGTTCACACTCACTCAATCAAAGAATAAATATCAGGGGTCTGGATGACAGGGATTTATTAATTACCATCGATGGCGCAGTGCAAAATACCTACATGTATCACCACATGGGAAATTTACAGATTCATGCAGACATTTTAAAGGCTGTAGAAATTGAGGTTGGAACAAACTCCGTAATCAATAGCGGATTAGGCGGATCGGTAAAGTTTAAAACTAAAGAGGCCAAAGACTTATTGGAGTATGGGCAAACAATCGGTGTCAGGACACAGGGTTCATTTGCCAGCAATGACTCTTCTGGAGGCTCTATTACAAGTTATGGACAACTCTCGAATAATGTCGATTTTCTGGCTTATTATAATTATGTTGACAGAAGCAATTTCACAGTTGGTGGCGGGAAAATATTAGGGAGCGACGGAGTTGTCATTAATGAATCTGGAGTTGTAAAAGGTCAAGCTGGAAGAACAAATGATGGTTTATTCAAACTGGGAATAGATCTTAGTCCTCTTCAACGCCTTGAATTTGGTATTGAGGGATACAGTGATAAAGGGAATTACAGTTATCGTCCGGATATGGGTCTTGCAACAGATATTGCAATCGCAGATGGCTTGGGACTCCCTTTGGTTTATCCGACAGAATTTTTAAGAGACACCTATACAATCAATTATGATTTAAGCTGGGGATCTAATTCCAATCTGGTTGCATCCGCTTACATGAATAAAAGTGACTTATGGAGAGACCAGACCTCACTGGCAAATGTACTATCAGGAAACCCAAAAATTGTAGAAGGAAATGCATTAAACAAAGGATTTAATATACTAGGGAACTCAACACTATCGGGCATAAACGAGAATGAATTGACTTATGGTATGGAGTTCTATGATTATGAAACCGAATATTCAAGAGACTACCAACTCACTTCCAGTGAGAATGCCAGCAATTTTGCAATCTATCTCCAGGATAAAATTGCTATTACTGACAAACTCTCTTTGACACCTGGAATACGCTATGATCGCTATAGCATTGACTCACAAATAGTCGATAATGACTTTGATGAGTTCACTTATGGTTTGTCTCTAGACTATAAGATAAACGAGAATCTGGCATTCCAAGTCAGCTCTACAGAAATCTTTAAAGGCCCTGAGTTATCAGAAATTTTTATAGGTGCAGGTCTGAACGATATTGAAAACCAATTGATTAAAGCAGAAACGGGCTACAATAATCAAGTTGTACTTAATTATAATCCTTCAGAAGCAATACACTTAGGTATGACTTATTACCACTCTAAAATTAATAACTATATCGATGAATCATTGGACACGAACATCGGTGATATTACTCTGAGGGGATATGAGTTTTTTATCAGCCATCAAAAGGGAAACTTGCTGGCATTGCTGAGTTATGCCAGCCAGGACAGTGAACTGAATGCTTTTGCAGATTTCATGAATTTGGATAATGCACGTCTCGACCGTGCAATTGGGGACAGTCTCAATCTTAATATTGATTACTCATTCCCGGAAAAAAATCTTGACCTTTACTGGAACACTCAGTTTATCGCCGACTTACCGGAAGAACTCGATACATCCGGTTCTGCAAGACAAAAAAATGCCTATACCATCCACAACCTTTCACTGCGGTGGATTCCCCAGAAGATGATTCAGGGAATGGAATTAACTTTTGGAATTGACAATATTTTCGATAAAAGTTATGCCTCCCACGCATCAAGAACCGGAGATTCAATACATCCCCGTTTTGGAGCACTTCATCTGACGGATTACGAACCAGGGAGAAATATTAAAACAACAGTTGCTTATCGTTTTTAATAAGTTATTGAGTGTTTTAGTGATAACATACTAAAACAGGCTGTTAGCTTTTCAGATAGTTTTCGGGGATGGACAATCCCTGAACTCTGAAAAAGCTGAGTTGATCAAAGTAACCTCGTTGAAAGAGAATCTTTCCATCAACAACATGAAAAAAACCACAACCTCTCAAACCTAAAGGATCACTCCATTCCAAAATTGCCCAATCACCGGATTCATGTAGTATTTCAATCTGACAAACCATTTCAGCTCTGCCAAACTCAACAGTGAATAATTTACGAATGGCATCTAAACCGACCAAAGGTTCGGTCACTACCTGATGATTGGTTGCATTTTCATGATATAAATTGCACAAACCATTGACATCGGCATTATTAAAACAGCCAACCCATTTTTCAACGACTTGTTTTGGTGTCATAACCCAATCCATTTACTTTAAAAATTCAATTCTAACTGAAAACTGAATAGATAGTCTTGGCAATTTGTGAAATATTTCTCAGAATGAAATGAATTAAAAAAAAACAGTCAACGCATTTGATAATGTTTCGTTCAAGCCTATAAGAATTTGACAGTTCTTTATGTTAAGATACTTTTCAAAAGAATGGGGAATATTATGAAAAACAAATTGATAGCTTTAATTTTTATGGTTTTAACTTTTGGTCAGGCTTGGTCAAAAGATGTCACAGTTCTTTCACAATCATCTGAAGCCGCTGATGGTTTGGACTTGATGGCGGTGAGTGAATTATTTAAGGAAACACCAAATCTGGAAGAGTTTGAAAAATCACTCAACGACCCGAATATCGGCATCAACAATCTGGATTTAGACAACAATGGTTATGTCGATTTTATTCGTGTTGTAGAAGATGCTGTTGAAGACACCCGCATCATCATTCTGCAAGCGGCTTTAGGCGAAGATGAATTCCAGGATGTTGCCACCATTGAAGTGGAAAAATCCGGCAATGACTATAACCTGCAAGTTCGTGGCAACGTCATTGTTTATGGACCTGATTATTACATTGCACCTTCGGTTGTACGAATCGCCACTTGGCCGATTCTCGGTTGGATTTATCGCCCGGTTTATCGTCCTTACCGTTCAACATTTTATTTCGGTTACTATCCTCGCTGGTGGAAACCATTCAGTCCGGTTCACGTCAATGTTTACCGTACCAGAACCGTCACTTTTACCAAGAGAAATACTTTTGTGGTGACAAAAAAAAACCGTGTAAAAACAGTTAACAAAGTCACTTACAAACCAAGTAATTCTAGCAAAGTAACACGCACAGTTGGAGTGAAGAAAACGACAACGAACGGAAAAACCACAACGGCTGTTGGGGTGAAGAAAACCCGAACAACTGCGATCGGAAACACGGTCACTACCAAAAAAGGAGTTAAAAGAACCAATAACAAAAATACAGGAACAAAAACCACCACCAAAGGTGTAAGGAAAACCAAAACAAACAAAGACGGTTCAAAAACCAAAGTAAAGAAAACTAAAAAAACCAAGAAAAAAGATTAAGTTATAAATCTTTATCAGTCAAAAAAGCCATTGGAATCATTTCAATGGCTTTTTGTTTGGAGAAAAAATCTAAAAAACTAGCCTTTCAACTCTTCTTCTACTTTCAAAAGTAGTTTTTTAATTTCTGCCTGACGACCTTTGTCAGCAACTTCACGTCCGGGACGAGGTGTGGCATTTTGAGCTTTAATTAAATGCTGTTTGGCTTTTTCGTACTCATCTTCTTCCTCATAGAGAAAATCAGCAAAGAAATAATTCGAGTCGATACCATCAGGGTTCAACTCTAAGCCTTTTTGCAGATATTTCAGGGCTTTTTTATCGCTGCCAAAGCTCAATGGCCAGCCCGGAACCTTGTAATATAAAACTCCAAGGCTGGTGTAAGCCGAGCCATTAAGAGCATCACCATCAATTTCGATGGCTTTTTCAAACGATTGCTTGGCATGTTTTGCCAGTTTTCCGGCGGAAAAAGTTCCGGCAACGCCGGCATAAGTGGAGTAAACAATGCCTTCCCAAACGAGGGCGTGTGGATTTTGTGGTTGTTTGAGAACTAAATTACTGGCGGCTTTTGCCAGATTTTCAAAGGCTTTTTCCTTAGCATCTTCATTGGTCAGGTAATTGACTTCCGCCCAATGTTTTTGAATTTCCATAACTTCAGGAGTCATTTCGGCATTGGCAACAATACTGCTGAGTAAAATTAATAAAATATATCTTTTTTTCATAAAATCACCTTGTTTGTTTTATTGAGTGAGTATTTGTTTAATTTTTTGATGTTCTTTTTTGATGGAACCGGAAACCACTTTTGGAAACAGCCCATTCACTTTTACGAATAACTTTTCCGGCCAACCAAAAAACTGTTCAGAGTTGCCTTTTTCAATGGCGGAAATGATTTGTGGAACGATTTGCTGTGGAGAGTCCACTTTGTTCTTTAGTTCAGAATTCAAATGATTGACGGCACTGGAATTGATTTTGGTCGCCACCGCACGAGGAGCCAGATATTGCACATCAACATTGGTATCGGCGAGTTCCCGAGCCAATGCCTGAGAAAATCCACGAAGACCGAACTTGCTGGCACAATAACCACTGAATCCGGGATATCCAATTGCACCAAAAGTCGAGCCGATATTAATCAACTTACCGGCATTGGCGCTTTGCAACCACGGCAAGACCGCTTTGCTTATGAGAATTGGTGCTAACAAATTAACTTGTAACATTCTTTCCAAATCTTCATCAGTTTGGTTTTGCAGAAAATTCACATCGCTGATTCCGGCATTGTTGATGAAAACATGTTTGTGAGATTGATGTTGTTTCAATAATTTTTTCAGGTCGTCTCGAAATTGCATATCAGCAACATCGCCGGATAAAACATCGACAACATTTTTTAGTTTTGACTTCAATTGTTGAAGTTTGTCCGAGTTTCTTCCGGTGAGAATTAAACTCACGCCTTTGTCATCGAGCTGTTTACAAATTTCTTCGCCCAATCCACCATAAGCACCAGTGACCACCGCAAGTGTTGAGTACCATTGATTATTCATAAGTTGGTAATCCTCTGAAGAAATTGGCATAAAGTTTATAAAACCGTTTGCAGGATTTGATGACGATTTGTAATTGTTGTTCATCCAGCCTATTGATTAAATTCTCAAAAAACTTCTGATGATCCTGATCCAAATCACCGTGCGAAATTAAATAGCTAAAGGCTTTATTCGGTAAATTCAGCGTTTCCTTAATGCAACCCGCTGCTTTGGTGGCAATCTGCACGCTGGTTCCTTCCAAAACATGAACCATCCCCAAAAAGCACAAAGGATTGATGCGGTTGATAGAATCATAGGCATAAGCAACCATGAGTTCTGTCGCAAAATCGGGCTCTGAGGCTGCAACTTGTTGTTTATCACCACCACAGGCTTCGATATCGTTCAAAATCCACTTTTCATGACCAATTTCTTCCTCAATGTATTCTGCCATTGCTGTTCTCAGCCACTCATCGGATTCGCTGATACGACTTCCGGTCAACATCAACAACGACACTGTGTGTTTGACATGATGATAGGCCTGCGTCAAAAAAGCGATATAGGTTTCCAGTTTGATTTTGCCGGCTAAAGTTTGTTGAATAACCGGCAATGAGACTAATTCAAACTGCTCTTCAGATGTTGCATAGCAAAGTTCTTCAAACGGCGTAATTTCTTGTTTCTGTTGTAACTGCATAAATATCCTGTAGTTGTTGTTGATAGGTTTTAAAAATTTGCTGATGTTTAGTTTTACCGGAACTTGTCAGCATATTATTTGAAATACTGAAAGGTTCTTCAGCGAGAATAATTTGTTTAATTTGTGCATAATCAGGGAAATTCTGATTAAATTGCTCAATTCTTTCCTGCAAGGATTGCAAAGAATGTGTTGTCACACAAATTGCTGTTAAAAACGGTTCGGAATCGCCATAAACCACGGCTTGCATGATTCCAGACATGGCGGTGAGTTCAGCTTCAATCCAATCGGGAGAAATATTTCTGCCAAACGAATTAATGATGACATTTTTCTTTCTGCCAATAATGTGTAAGTTGTGGTGTTCATCAAAACGTCCAATATCACCGGTTGAAAACCATTCATCATTATTTTTTTCTTCACCCAAGTAGCCTAAATAAGATGCTCCTTGTGTTTGAATTTCTCCATCTTCAGCAATTCTGACATTGATGTGAGGTAATATTTTGCCAACATGGCCTGTTTCAGAATCATCGGTATTCAAGCTGATGACCGAACCGCATTCGCTGATTCCATAACCTTCGAAAACAGGTAATCCCAATTCTTTTGCTTGTTCGAGCAAACCTTTGGAACAAACCGCTCCACCAACCGCAATGAATCTCAAAAACGAAACATCGGTTTGACTTTGTTGGAGATAGGCAATCATCATTTTCAACATTTGCGGCATAACAATGATGCTGTGAGGTTGATATTGAACCAATGCATTAACGAATTTTTCAATGTCCAAACTACCTGATCCATTCATTCCTAACTCTGACATGGGAGCGGTAATCACTTCAATTCCTGCATATTCAGCCGCATAATTGGCCGCTACGTTTTCAAGCAAAATACTGAGTGGCAAAACGCAAAGATGTTTTTTGACATTAAATTTGGAAGTCACTTCTGCCAATGATTGACCGACTTTTCTCAAATGCTCTTCACTGAGACATACACCTTTGGGTTCACCGGTGGTTCCGGAGGTAAAAGTCACTTTGTGCGTTTTTTTCGGGAATCGAATCTGAGATTTCAGCTTTCTTGTCATAATCACAATATCTTTGGTCAGATAAAATGGTTCTTCGAATCCCAAATTGGTCCACAAAGTCTGAGCTTTGCGATTGCAAATAACCGTTCCAATTCCGGCAGAATTAGTCATGTGGATGATTTGATTCACCGAGAAAAAATGCGGAACCGGAATAATAACCACATTGTTTTCCGTTAGAATTTTATCAATTTGCAACCAGAATTGATTGTTATCGAGCTGAATCGCAACGGTTGAAGAGGGTTTGAAATAATTCATCATGAGATTAAACCTGTTGCTCGTTCATGTTGTTTTTTACGCTGGAATAATAAACTGCCGGACGATAGCTGTAATAACTTCCCCAATCCGCAGCCGCTCCATTCACCGCACTAATATCTGCCAAACCCAAAGAGTTGAGTTCGATATCTAGTTTTTTGAAATGAAATTTGATTGGTAGTGTGAGTGTGTAAACCGTCCAATCAGCCTGTGAATTTTTGATAATTCTTGAAGCCAAAGTGATAACCGTTTTGATATGCTTGCTGTTTTCAACGGCAAAATTTCCCAATTCCAGAATTTTTTTGCGTTCAATCGGCTGGATTTCATGACAAGCTAAGAGTTGTTCCACCGGTTTTTGCAAATAACACTCTGAAAACAACTTCTGCTGATGAGCAAATCGAAAGCCGACCGCTCCAATTAATTTACCGGAATTAATTTCCCTGACACACAAAATTTCAGGGAAAAAGGATTTCAAATTGGCTCCAAAATGTTGTTTATAAGATTGGCTGACAAAGTTCTCGACTTCTTTTCTGGCTCTATGAGATGTTGAAATCATTTCCATGCTGTAATCTGATAATTCATCGGATAGCTTGTCTTGTGTCCGCAAAGAGGGTTCTTTTTTCAGCATTGTTGAAAGCATTGTTGTTTGTGCAATATTCATAGTTGAATTGACTTATTTTTACGTTTCGTTACCTTTTAGAGAGCCTAAGTAATACAATTCAATCGGAAAAAAATAATTTTTTTAATTTTTTGAGATTGATTTTGTTCAATGGCACTCTCTAAGTGTTAAGTAAATGTTAAATGTGAAGTGAATACACTGGATGATTTAGAACTGGCAAAAGCCATAATGAAAGGAGATGAAAAGGTTTTTAATCATTTTTTTAATGATTATTATCCCAAGTTGTTTCGTTTTATTATGAGTCGGATTGATTCTGACAACGATTTAGCAGACGATTTAACCCAACAAACTTTGTGTCAGGCAATTGATAAGATGCATACGTTTGAAGGCAGAGCCAGTTTGTTTACATGGATGTGTCAAATCAGCAGAAGTTTAATTTCTGCTCACTTCAAGAAACAACAACGAAGAAGCCGTGTAGTCATTCCGATAACCGACACGGAGGAATTTAGAGACGTTCTGGATAATATTGCCATGAGTGAAGAGAGCCAACCGGAAAATTTAACTGAAAATCAGGAACTCAACCTGATAATCACAGAAATTCTGGATCGTTTACCGAATAATTACGGAAACATCCTGGAATGGAAATATGTGGAAAATATGTCAGTTGATGAAATTGCCGAGCAACTCAACACCACCATGATATCCGTTCAGTCTTCTCTGGCAAGGGCAAGAAAGGCTTTTCAGCAAGTGATGAACCAAATTTTACAAAACGACAAATTACCTAAATCCCTGTTACAATTAAGGGAGAGTTGATATGAAAGAAAGCAAAGACAAAGACATTTTTGAAGTATTAGCCAATCACGGCAAACGAGCTCAGCCCAATGCGGAAATGATGGAAAAAGCCCGTGCCAATGTTAAGGCTCATTGGCAAAATTCGGTTAAACAAAATACAACACCAGACAAAACAAATTACAGAAAATATTTTAGCCTGGCGGCATCCGTTTTAGTTTTTGTGACGGTTGGTTTTTTCATCTCAAAAAACATCAACACAAATAAGGTTGATCATTTAATCGAATCATCATTGATTCGTGGCGAACTCATGGTTTCAACGGATAAAAACAACTGGACTTTGCTTGATAAAAACCAAAATATTGAGTCTGTCATCAACAGCCACTGGATAAAAACCAATGAAGATAGTTTTGCATCAATTGTGTTCTCCAATCAAAGCGAATTACGCATTAATCAAAATACCATCTTAAAAGTTGATGGTCTTGAAAACATTCAACTGGCATCTGGTGAAGTTTATTTCGATGCCGATAATGCCATCCAATCACGTATGAAAATTGACACAGACTTAGGGTCGGTCACGCATATCGGTACACGTTATGCGGTTAAAGTCAAAAATAACGAATTACAGGTTGCCGTACGAAACGGAAAAGTGAATCTTGAACAAAACAACAACCAACAAACCATCAGCGGTGGGAATAAAATTCAACTGAGTTCATCAGGCGCTATCAGCAAAACCAGAATTCAAAAACACGATAACAGCTGGAATTGGACAACAAAAGCATCTCAACCTTTTAAAGGTCAAAACAAAACTCTGCATGATTATATCATCTGGTTTGCCCATGAAAACGGCTATGAAATTGACTGGAACAGCAAAGAAAGCGGAACAATGCTGGTTCGTTTATCCGGCGAATTACCCAAAATTGATCCTGTTAAACAAATTTCTGCAGTTTTCACATCAACCAAATATAATTATAAAATTGATGAAGGTCTGCTAAGTATTTTCTAGCGACTGGTGTAAAATCACCGTTTCTGGAAAACTTTGCAATACACAACCAATTCATGAAGCAATTTTGCATTTGCCTGCTTTTTTTTACATCCAATCTATTTGCACAAAAGCTGACTTTGTCGGATTGGGTTGGTGTTTTTGCAAAGCAAAACATCAACATTCTCTATAGTAGTGATTTCATCGATGAAACTACATTGCAAAAGATTATCTTTCTGGAATCTGAAACTCCTGAGTCATTAGGTCAATCTTTATCCGAACTCCGTTTAAAACTGATAAAAATTGATGATTCCAACTATGTTATTTCACATTCGGAGAATAATAATATTTCCAACAACGGCTTGATTGTCAAATTAAAAAACACCGAAAACCAACAACCGATTGATTCATTCCGAGTATCCCATCAATCGCTGGACAGTGAAACCAACAATGGAACAGTTTTGCTAGATAACCTCAGTGGTTCACAAATCGAATTAACCCTTTCCGCCAAAGGATTTTATCCTTTAAGCCAAATGTTTGAAATTCCGCAAGGTTATAAAACCCTGAAATTATCGTTAGAACCATTACCTCTGAGTATTGACAAAATTGTCGTCACTGCCAGCCAATATCGTTTATCCAATACCAAGCCCAGCCAGCATCGTATCAGCCGGGAAGAACTAGAAAACACACCATCGGTTTTTCACGATCCGTTGGCTTCAAGCAGTCAATTAGCCGGAAATACGGTCTTTGGAATTAGTGCCAAAAACAACACCCGAGGTGGCAATGAAAACGAATCCCTGATTGTTTTGGACAATCATATTCTTAGAAATCCGTATCATTTTGAAAATTTTTATGCGCTGTTTTCATCAATCAATCAAAGTATTGTCGATGACACCGAGTTTTACAGCGGGGTTTTTCCAACCCGCTACGGCGGTCGTCTGAGTTCCGTTATGAATATTTCCACCGGCGATACAACTTCAACCTACACACACGAAGTTGCCAGCGACTTGTTGAACACTCATTATACTTTCAAAAAAAACAACTCCGATTATTCCAAAGGTTTCCTGGCATCACTCAGAAATGGCGGAATGTTCATCAGTGATAATTTGTTTGAAGATAAATTCACTCACCCGGAATCTCTGGACGGATATTTTAAAACCACGCAACAAATCAATGACAATTGGTCATCATCTCAGCATTTGCTGGTCAGCAGGGATGAATTCAACATTCGCGAGAGTGGCGAAGACAACTCACTGGAAGATGCTACTTCGGTATTTTCAGGTCAGGACTTCTGGATGCAATGGAATTATGACAATCAGGAAAACTCTTATGCCAATTTCCAATTATTTGCTGCGAAAACCCATAAAAAAAGAGTAGGATTACTTAACAACGAAAACACCATCGCATCCATCTCCGAAAATACCAACAGCAAGTATTTGGGATTGGATTATCAACAAACCATCAATCTCAACGATTCGTTTTCAGTCAACTTCGGAGCTCGTTTAACATCCGAAAATGCAGATATTAACTCTGAAAAAAACATCAACCATTTCGGCGAATTGCCACAACTCATTAACCTTGACAGACAATTTTCTTCCGAATTTGATTTTGACAAAGACGGTTTGTCCGGTTCGGTCTTTATCAACGCCCGACACAATTTCAACGAGCAATGGATTTATGATGTCGGAATTCGCTATGAATATTTGCAATGGATTAAGCAAAAGCTCTACAGCCCACGATTCAATATCAGCTACTTCCATGACAAAGACACGACCTATAGATTTGCTTTAGGAAGACATCAACAATCGCAATACATTGACGAACTTTTACTGGAAGACCCGAATCCCGATTATCTGGAACCCTCATCGGCTGATTTAATAGTTCTTGAGTTCAACAAAACTCTCAACAAGAATTTATCCCTGCGTGCAGAAGCCTATTACAAAAAATACTCTTCAACTCAGCCCTATTATCAAAACCTTTTCAATGGTTTGCATATTCTTCCCGAGCTTTTTTATGACCGAATTCGTATTACACCTGATGACTCCTCCGCAACCGGTTTGGAAGTCACACTCAATGGAGGTTATGAAAAATATAACTGGAATGTCAGTTACACCATTTCTGACTCAGATGATGAAATTGATGACAGAGTGATTCCCAAAAGCTGGGATCAGCATAGTGTTTTAAAGTTTAACTTACATACACCAATCAATTATAAATTCATTCAAAACTGGGCATTGGATATATTCGCAAGTCATGCCAGCGGACAAGCCACAACTTTAATCGAAGAGACCCCAAATGGTTATGAAATCGCCCCCAGAAATGAATCCACTTACGAATCTAGCTTTAGATTAGATTTAAAAATCAGTAAACAGGTCAAAACCTCAAAAGGACTTATCAAATACTCATTCGATGCCATCAATGCTTTTGATTTGGATAACCTTTGCTGCACCGATTATCAACTCGATGATGGTGTTTTGACTTCCAAACAAAAAAATCTATTGCCGTTTATCCCGAATTTGAGTGTTTCTTATCAGTGGGAGTGATGGCGTGCTTTGCTCCTTTTTATTGTCATCTTCGGGCTTGACCCGGAGGTCTAGTGAAACTCTGTCATACTGAGCGAAAGCGAAGTATCTCCACAAAGATATCGTCATGCTGAATTTATTTCAGCATCTTTCTTTTCGTTACTTTTGCTTGTGCGAAAAGTAACACAAAACACACCCCAAACTCTCAGCCTACGGCTTCCCAAAATATTTCCTCAAATTTGGCGAGGTATTTGAACTCGCTTCGCTCAGACATAAATACCTCGTATTTCCAAATTTTTCACAAATATTTCGGTGAGAGTTAAGGGGGGGGGTTGTTGCATCGCTGTTGTTTTAACGCCGCGTTAAGGGGCGAATGCCGTATCAACCAACCTTCCGCAAACCGCTTTCACCACGAAGACCACTGCAAACCAAAAATGCCGTGCGGCATGAGTCGCTTGAACGCTTTGTTATGTGTTTAGCTCTTAGCTTGTTCTGGAAGCCTTTCGTAACTAGGTACATCACACAATTTCATAGACCATTTAGCGCTACTACCAACAAAGATTTTAGCAGTAGGCGGAATTGGAACTGGACTATCGAGGCTACCAGCCGGAACCACTACGCTGTTAATACTTTCTGCAAACGTTGGGATTGCAGACCCGCATTTTGAACAAAAGCTTTTTGCATGAAATGAATTTGGATGCTTATACGTTCTGACATCACTTTCACCGTTTAACCAAGTTAAGGTGCCAGCTTGAGCAAACAAGTTTGCACCATGAGCCGAGCCTGTACCCTTTTGGCAACGAGTACAATGGCATAAAAAGAAAGACTGGAACTCACCTAAAAGCTCATACTTCACACTACCACAAAGGCATGAACCTCGATGTTTATTCGCCATAAAAGCCTCCTTTCTTTCGATTACACATAATGTGGAGCTAACCTGCTAGTCTTTTCATGGTCAGGATTGGCCATGTAACGGCTTATTTGTGTTCTGCTTTTTGATAGGTAGTCAGCCGATTTGATACTGATTGTCAAAATTTGCTCCGCTTTGATTTAGTTCTTCAAGTTTATTGTATTCAATTGAACGAGTCAAATGAACTCTGAATTTAAACAATCAATCCAGACAACCGGAAATAACATATCCCTAAATCCCCTTTCAAAAGGGGAAACAAAATCAAGTTTTAAAATAAATCACGGTGGATTGAGGAGATGCTTCGGCTACGCTCAGCATGACGATATTTTTTTTTGAGATACTTACGACTTCGTGGACTTCATCCACTTCACTCAGTATGACGGTGTTCTTTTTACAAACCCCTTTAACTCTCACCGAAATATTTTTGAGAATTTGGAATGACGTTTGCTTTTGTCTGAGCGTAGCGAGTTTAGCAAATGCCAAATTTAAGAAAATATTAAGGGAAGCCGTAGGCTGAGAGTTCGGGGTGTGCTTTTGCGTTACTTTTGCACAAGCAAAAGGAGCAAGAAGAAAACATAGACATAAAATATTGAAAAAACACTTTTTTTTATACGCTGAACCATTTATCGGATAAAATATTGCTTTTTTATACTTTCGATTAAGGGGACAATAATGCGTATAGGCATACCTAAAGAAACAAAAACTCTGGAAGGCCGTGTGGCTCTCGTTCCTGCAGCTGCCGCTGATTTGGTGAATGCAGGACATGGTGTTTATATCGAAACCAATGCCGGAATTAAAAGTGGTTTTAGCGATGAAGATTACACCAGTCACGGTGTGAAAATCTGTAAAGATGCTGAAGAGCTTTATGCAACCGGTGAAATGATTGTTAAAGTTAAAGAGCCGATTGCCGGTGATTTGAAATATTTGCGTAAAGATCATTTGCTGTTTTGCTATTTGCATTTGGCAGCCGAGCCGGAATTGACTGAAAAGTTACTGGAAATCGGTTTAACTGGTGTGGCTTTTGAAACGGTTGAAGAAGCTGATGGTTCATTGCCTTTATTGGCTCCGATGAGCATCATTGCCGGTATGATTGCCACTCAGGTCGGAACGCATTTATTGCACCAACCATCCGGTGGAAAAGGTGTTTTGCTTGGTGGTTTGCCATCAACAGAGAGAGGAAAAGTTGTGGTATTAGGTGCCGGTGCAGCCGGTGGAAATTCAGCGGCTTTGGCTGCCAAAGGCGGTGCGAATGTGGTTGTTTTCGATAAAAGACAAGACCGTTTGGCTGAAATGATGGCTTTAGGTCCTAATGTAACTGCTCTTTATCCTTATGAAGAAACTGTTGCCAGAGAAGTGGCTTCAGCGGATTTGGTGATTGGTGCTGTTTTGGTTACTGGTGCAAAAGCTCCTCATGTGATTAGTGAAGAAATGGTTAAAAACATGCAACCGGGTTCTGTGATTGCCGATATTTCTGTCGATCAGGGAGGTTGTGTGGCAACAACTAAACCAACAACTTGGGAAAACCCAACATTCGTTAAACACGGTGTGACTCATTTTTCTGTAACAAATATGCCGGGCTCAGTGCCACGCACTTCGACTCAAGCAATCTCAGCAGCCATTTTGCCGTATGTACAAAGATTGGCTCGTGATGGCTGGAGAGATGTTGAGTCTCTGGCTAAAGGTATTAATGTTGATAACGGTAAAATTGTTCATCCTGCATTATTGTAAGTTTGTTGCTATAATTAGCACATGACAGAACGTAAAGTATCAGGACATATACGCAGCAGAGTTAGAGAGAGTTTTTTATTTCTCATCATTCCTCTGGCAGTTTATGTTCTGATATCTCTCATCAGTTACCATCCTCAGGATTCCGGCCCGTTTTCGGCATCCAATAGTGACGTTATTCATAATTACGGTGGCTCCAACGGGGCTGTTATTGCCGATATTTTGCTCAATATCATTGGCTATCTTTCTTATCTGATTCCAATTGGTTTGGTATTTGTCGGTTGGAATATCTACCAAAACAACAAAGTTGCAACTGAAAACAGTTGGTTTGACACTCTTATCAAAGCCGGTGGTTTTGTTTCCGCTTTGCTGTCCGGTTGTGCTTTGGCATACATGTATATCGACACCAAAGAGGCTATTTTTACCGGTGGTGGAATTGTTGGTGAGGTTGTTGGAAACACCTTATTTACCAGTTTGGGAACGGTCGGTGCGACGCTGATTCTGTGTGCTATTTTTCTGGCAGGCACAACTTTGTTCACCGGAATGTCGTGGATTAAATTCACCGATTGGGTGGGTAAAATGACTTTAGAGTTAATCAAGTGGCTGAAACTAAAATTTGAGCATTTGAATGACTGGCGAATCGGCAAAAAAGCCAAACATCACCGTGAAGAAATTCGCAAAATTGATGCTGAAATCCAGCAAAAACGTGAGCCGATAACTATCGAACCGGCATTTGAACCCAAATACACCGAAAGCAAACGAGCCGTTAGTGAAAGACAAGAGCAACTTTTTGAAACCCTTCCGGCAAGTAAGTTCCCACCGCTGACATTATTGGATAATCCCCCGCAACAAGTCGTTGGCTACTCTAAAGAGGAGTTAGAAGTTTTATCCAGACAAGTTGAGTTGAAGTTAGCTGACTTTCGGGTCAAAGTGAAAGTGGTCGGTGTTTTTCCAGGTCCTGTAGTCACTCGCTTCGAGCTGGAGCCGGCTCCCGGAGTGAAAGTGAATCAAGTTGTCAATTTGGCTAAAGACTTGGCAAGAGGTTTATCAGTTATCAGCGTGAGGATTGTCGATGTGATTCCCGGAAAACCTTATATCGGACTGGAAATTCCAAACACCAATCGGGAAATCGTTTATCTGAGCGAAGTTTTAAAATCGGTCGAATATGACAAATCACGCTCGCCGCTCACTTTGGGTTTGGGCAAAAGTATTGCAGGACGTCCGGTGGTGGTTGATATTGCCAAAATGCCGCATGTGCTGGTTGCCGGAACAACCGGCTCTGGTAAATCCGTAGCCGTCAATGCCATGATTGTCAGTTTGTTGTATAAAGCAACGCCGGATGAAGTCAGAATGATTATGGTCGATCCAAAGATGCTGGAACTTTCAGTTTATGAAGGAATTCCGCATTTGCTGGCTCCTGTTGTCACCGATATGAGCGAAGCTTCCAATGCTTTGCGTTGGTGTGTTGCGGAAATGGAACGTCGATACAAACTCATGGCAGCAGTCGGAGTGCGAAATCTCGCCGGTTATAACCGCAAGGTAAAAAAAGCCAAAGAAGAAGGACAGCCTCTGGCAGATCCATTATTCAGACCCGATGAATTGATTCCGGGTCAGAAAGCTCCTGAACTCGAGCCAATGCCTTTTATAGTCATTGTCATTGATGAATTTGCTGACATGATGATGATTGTCGGTAAAAAAGTGGAAGAGCTGATTGCTCGTCTGGCACAAAAAGCCCGTGCGGCCGGTGTGCATTTGATTCTGGCAACACAACGACCGTCAGTTGATGTGATTACCGGTTTGATAAAGGCGAATATTCCAACCCGAATCGCCTTTCAGGTTTCTTCTAAAATTGACTCTCGAACCATATTGGATCAAGGTGGTGCGGAGCAATTATTAGGACACGGTGATATGCTGTACTTGCCTCCCGGAAAAGCCATTCCTGAGCGTGTTCACGGCGCATTTATTGATGACCATGAAGTTCATGCGATTGTTAATTATCTTACTGAACATTACGATGCTGATTATAAAGAAGGCATTCTGGATGAAGTTCAGCTCACAGATGACGGACAAGAACTCAGCGCTACAGGAATTCCACAAAAACCGGAAAGCGATGTCGATGAGCTCTACGATCAGGCTGTTTTTATCGTGACTGAAAGTCGCAAGGCATCCATTTCCTATGTACAAAGGCGTTTAAGAATTGGTTACAACCGAGCAGCAACCATTGTGGAACAACTCGAAGAAAACGGTGTCGTCAGTGCCGCTGCGCATAACGGAGCTCGAGAAGTGATAGCCCCTCCTCCAATCGGCGGGGAATTGTAAAATTAGAAAATGAACCATTTGCTATTAAAAATGGTCTTCATCAACAAACCAAATATTTTTATATTATGAAAAAACTTTTCTTCCCTTTTGTTTTGATAACAATATTTTACCAAGTCAATGCAGAGTCCAATTCGCAAGAGCAAGCGAAAGCAATTCTGCATAATTTAAGACAGGATTTGACATCATTAAGCGCCGATTTCCAGCAACAGGAAATAGACATCAATCAGAATGAGTCTGAGGTTTCCAGTGGCAAAGTCTGGCTCAATTCGCCCAATCAATTTCGTTGGGAATACATCAATCCGGCACCACAACTCATTGTTGCCAATGGAGAACAAGTCTGGATTTATGATGAAGATTTGGAGCAGGTAACGATTAAACCCCAGGACAGTTCAGCCAATCCCATTTATGTTTTGCTGGATGATTCTAAAACGGATAAAAATTATCAGGCTGAATTGATAAAAGTTTCTCCGATTGAAGAAGAGAATGACTATTCATGGATTGAACTCACTCCAAAAAATCAAAATGATGAAGTCAAACAAATCTGGCTCGGTGTTGAAGATAATATGATTCGGGTTCTACAAATCAGAAATCAAATGGAAAACAATGTGGTTTTCAAATTTTCCAATACAACCAGAAACCCTGAAATTAAATCTGATTTGTTTAATTTTTCAGTCCCTGAAGGAACCGATATTCTAATGGAAAATCCCGGATTCGGTGAATCTGATTATTAATGCAACCTCTGGCTGACAAATTACGCCCAAAAAAACTCTGTGATGTTGTCGGTCAGGAGCATTTAACGGCTGAGAATAAGCCGTTTGCCAAAATCATTGAGAACAATCACCTTCATTCAATGATTCTTTGGGGACCTCCGGGAACAGGGAAAACCACTTTGGCGAGAGTTCTTTGTGATTCTGTTCATGCCAAGCAAATCAATTTATCAGCAATTTTATCCGGCGTTGCCGATATCAGAAAAGCGGTCAACCAGGCTCAACAAAATCAGCAAGACGGTTTCTCAACGGTACTGTTTGTTGACGAAATCCACCGCTTTAACAAATCGCAACAAGATGCTTTTTTACCACACATGGAAAGCGGGTTAATTGTGTTGATTGGTGCAACCACCGAAAATCCATCGTTTGCATTGAATAATGCACTATTGTCACGCTCAAGGGTTTATATTCTGAAAAGCATTGAATCTGCTGATTTAGAGAGATTATTGCAGAAAGGTTTAGAATCCACTAATTTATCCTTGACACAATCGCAACAAAACATGTTGATTCAGGCTGCCGATGGTGATGCCAGACGCTTACTGACATTGCTGGAAATTCTCTCGGATTATTCAGACAATGGCAATGTGGTTGATGAAGATGTATCCTTGATTATTTCGGGTCAGAATCGTCGTTTTGACAACAAAGGAGATATTTTCTATGAACAAATATCTGCATTGCATAAATGCGTTCGCAGCTCAAATCCGGATGCCGCATTGTATTGGTTTAACCGAATGCTGGATGCCGGTTGTGATCCTCAATATATCGCCAGAAGGCTGTTACGCATGGCGAGTGAAGATATTGGCAATGCCGATCCCAGAGCCTTAACTCTTGCTTTGGATGCCTGGGAAAGCTGGCGACGTTTGGGTTCTCCCGAAGGAGATTTAGCCTTAGCACAAGCAGTGGTTTATCTGGCGAGTTGTCCTAAAAGCAATGCTGTTTACACCGCTCAAAAACAAGCTCAGCATGATGCTAAAATCTTTGGTTCAATGGATGTTCCCATGCATTTAAGAAATGCCCCAACACAACTGATGAAGAATCAGGGATTTGGCAAGGGCTATCAATATGATCATGACCAAGAAGCTACAATTGCCTACACACAGACAGGATTTCCGGATAAGATGGGAGAAAAAGTGTACTATCATCCAAAAAATTCAGGATTGGAAGGAAAAATTTCTGAGAAACTCGATTCCATCAGAAAGATACGAAACAAAAATTATGATTAAACAAGTTCTTGTTGTAGCTGCAGGCGGAGCCATTGGTGCGGTATTAAGATACCTCAACGCCAAGGCGTTCACACACTTTTTTGGCACACCTTTGCCTTGGGCAACTTTAATAGTCAATGTTGTCGGTTGTTTTCTTATGGGGATTGCCTACACATTGCTTTTGGACAAGTATCAAGTATCAGACTCAATGCGCTTATTTGTTATGATGGGTGTTTTGGGTGCGCTCACAACCTGGTCAACTTTTTCCATGGAAGCGGTATTAATGCTCAATTATGGCGAATATTTTAAAGCCGGTATTTATCTATTTCTCACATTTTTTCTTTGTTTATCTGCATTTTTCGTTGGTATGAGGCTCTCAGCCTGACAAATCGTTATTAATTTGATAACCGTCAAGAATAAAAAAACCAAAAGCTACTAACATTGCAATCCAAGGTTGTTAAACTTTTTTTAGTATTGTTACTAGATGATTTTCTCCTTAAAAATGTAGTCGTTTTTACGGGTGATGCTAGAGCCCTCATTAGTGTCACCTGTTTTTTTTAGAAAAATGACTTTGTTAATGAATAGAATACTTGATAACGGTCAATGTATTTTTACCTGGTTGAAAATAAAATATCGTTTTAATAGAGTGAAAGGGTGATAAAGGTTATGGAATTATTTACAAGAATTTTCGACAGCTATATTGGTATATTGAGCTTAGGAGTTCTCCTGTTTATCATTGGAATGGGAGTGTGGTTTTACAAATTCTTCATGAAGAAAATCGAACAAGAAGAAAAAGCTCAAAAAAAACAAATAACTAAGAAATAACATTTCTCCTCAAAAACCCTGGCGGTTTTTTCCGGTGCTGACGCTTGCCCCCAATTGTCAGCACTTGGATTTTCACAAGGGGTTCCTGCAAAAAATCAATTACGTTACAATTCAACTGATTCAATCAGTATTCACAATTTCAATCAGTGTTATGTTAGAATTTTATTTTTAACTTAAACAGCTCTTAATTCATTTATTTTAATCAGTTATTTGCCTATGGATTCTCAACTTATTTCAATCAATTACAGTGACCCCTTATGGATTGCCATTGCATTTATCTGTGGTTTTTTAATGCGACTCCTCGGCCTGCCACCATTAATCGGCTTTCTCGTTGCTGGCTTCGTGCTCAATAATATTGGTGTCAAAGGCGGAGAGTTCCTTAACGAAATGGCCGATCTGGGTATCACCTTGCTACTTTTTAGTATCGGATTGAAATTAAAATTAAAAGCATTAGCAAAACCGGAAGTATGGGCTGTCGCCAGCCTGCACATGATTGCACTGACATTATTTATTGCTCTTGCTGTATTTCTCTTCTCTTTCAGTGGCATACAAATGCTTACAAACATCAGTACCAGTACAGCACTCCTTATCGGATTTGCCATGTCATTTTCCAGTACTGTTTTTGCTGTTAAGGTTATTGATGAGTTGGGAGCAACCGGTTCTCGTCATGGACAGACAGCGATTGGGGTTCTGGTTGTTCAGGATATTGCAGCCGTCATATTTATTGCGGTTTCTATTGGCAAGGTCCCTTCTCCTTTGGCATTTTTTTTAATTGCTCTTATCCCATTAAGACACTTACTTTATAAAGTTCTGGATAAGGTAGGTCATGGGGAACTCCTCATATTATTTGGCATTACTCTGGCTCTGGTTGGATCTGAAATCTTTGAATTAGTGGGTATAAAAGGTGATGTTGGAGCACTTGTAATTGGAATGTTATTTGCAAGACATTCAAAGTCCAAAGAGCTATCACGTGCACTCATGGGGTTTAAAGAGTTATTCCTTGTTGGGTTTTTCCTGAGTGTGGGTTTGGTAGCTGTTCCTGGGTGGACAGAAATTCTGGTTGCAATGTTTTTTATAATGTTGTTACCGGTAAAGGTAGGAATCTATTTTATTTTATTTAATTTATTTCATCTAAGAGCGAGCACATCCTGGAGAACATCATTTAACCTGGCGAATTATAGTGAATTTGGACTCATTGTTGGAGCTCTGGCATCAACAAGCGGGTGGTTCTCCAATCAATTACTCACTGTATTTTCTGTCGTTATTTCTTTCTCGTTTATTGTTTCTGCCCCACTAATCAATGTGCGTGACAGCCTTTATCAAAAATGGCGACCATTCTTGAAAAAATTTGAAAAGAAACAACGCCTACCGGGTGAGGAAAATCTGGATCTTTCGCATATTAAGCTTGTTGTTTTCGGTATGGGACGAATGGGAACCGCGGCATATACGTCTATGGAGCCGAACTATCCCGGAAAAATTGTAGGCGTGGAGATAGAACATGAAAAAATCAAACAGCATCTTGCTGCAGGTAGAAATGTGGTCAACGGAGATGCTACCAACCCGGATTTCTGGGTACGAGCTCCGGATCTGATAAAGGACCTGGATTGGGTCTTACTTTCATTACCCAATCACAAGGCGAACATGGTGGCCGTTTCATTGCTCAAGGAAATGGGATATAAAGGACATATCGCAGCAACCAGTAAGTTCCCTGACGAGGAAATCGCATTAAAAGAAATTGGTGTTGAATACACATTTAATATATATACCAGTGCCGGTCTGGGTTTTGCAAATGAGCTACAAAATTTTGTTGTTAACAGACCCGTGGATGTATAACAACAGTTGATAGCTCAATAAGCAAACTGCCGTTACTTTTTATAATGTAAAAGCTAAAATCCAGTCATATCCACCAGATCTTTATAATGCACTGGTCCGACTCTTTTGTCGATTTGTTTTCCATCCGGATTAAATACTAAAGTCGTTGGCAGGCCTTTAGTGTTAGCATTTTCGAAGTCCGTTGGTGTATAGACATCAGTTCTTAAAATTGGATAATTGATATTTAAATCCTTAACAAAATTCTGAACGATATCAAGGTCTGTATCTTCATAATCAATACCCAAAATCTCTACTTTATCCTGATAGGTTTCTTTAAAGCGAACAAAGTCAGGGATTTCCTTGCGGCAGGGTTTACACCAGGTTGCCCAAAAATTAACAATAACATATTTGCCTTTATAATCTGACAGTTTGACTTCATTACCATTAATGTCTTGATAAACAAAGTCAAAACTCGACTCACTAATGCAAGAGGTGATAAATATTAGAATCAGTATGACGAGAGTGTTATTTTTCATTTTCTTTCTCAATTTGTTTGAAGACTGTTTTCACAGAGTTTTTCATATCCGAATGAATTTTCGACCAGATTTGCTGAATAAATGGTTCGAAAAACTCAAAACCTTCAGTGGTTGTAAAAGGCAAACTGAAACGACCCATGGTGTAGAGTTTGCCGATACTGATACTATCCATATCTCGTAGCAGGACGTAATCTCCTTCTTGATTGGTTTGAATCATTTTATTCTCTTCCAACCAGTTTAATTGTTCATAAATTTCAACATCAGGAACGCGATCCATTTGGTTGAAGAAGTCAGTCAATGACACGGTTTCGCCTTTTTTGCTGGCTTGCCACAAACGATATAAAATAAAAGTAATGACCAGAAAACGATGATTGCCTGTATAAGATTGCACACGATAGCGCCAACGCGAAGTTTCTAGAGTTGCTGCAATCGTTCCGCCCAATAAAACAATATTCCAGGAAAGATAAACCCAAAGTAAAAAGATTGGTATCGTTGCCAAAGTCCCATAAACTCGTTGATAACTGGGAAAAGTTGCCACATACCATGCAAATCCGCGTTTTGCCATTTCAAACAAAATAGCAGCTGTGATTGCACCAATCAGTGCCGATTTCCACTTCACTTTGCGGTTAGGAACAACCAGATAAATCAGGAAAAACCCAAAAGTCGATGCCAGAACCGGTAAAACTTTGAGAACATAAATTTTAATGGTGTTGAACCCTTCGTAATTAAATAATACCGAAGTGAGAGCAATTCCTCCACCAACTAAGATTGGTCCCATTGTTAAAACAGTCCAATACATCACAATTTTCTTTAGCAAATTGCCCGATGGCTTGGTATCCCAAATCCGATTCAGAGCTTTTTCCATGGTGTGCATCATCAAAATTGATGTCACAAATATTGCCAAAGCCATGCTAATTTTCAGGTTGCGGGATTTTTCCACGAAGCCGGTAATATACTCCTGAACCACTTCGCCGGCAGTCGGTACAAAATTATCAAAAATAAAATCCTGAATCTGTCCGCTGACATCTTCAAAATGCGGAAAGGCTGAAAAAACCGTTACAACAACAGCCATAAACGGAACCAGCGACAACAAAGTTGTATAAGCCAAGGAGGATGCTGAAAGCGGAGTTTCATTTTCAAAGAATTGTCGAAAAACTTCTCGGTAAAACCGCTTAAACGTATCCCATTTATGCATAATTAAACATCCGCTTCATTTCAGCTCCGGGATTTTCTCTTCGCATAAAGGCTTCGCCAATCAAAAATGTATTGATACCGTTTTCCCGCAACATCGAAATGTCTTGTGAGCTATGAATCCCACTTTCACTGATAATAATTCGGTCTTGAGGAATCTGTTTTCCAAGATGAACCGAGGTTTCAATATCCGTTACAAAAGTTCGTAAATTTCTATTATTGATTCCAATCAATCGTGCCGGTGTGGATAACGCTCTTTGTAATTCTTTATCATCATGAACTTCCATCAACACATCCATACCCAGCTCTTTTGCCAAAACAGTGAGTTCAAAAAGTTGTGGATCGGCTAAAGCCGCAACAATCAACAAAATACAATCAGCGCCCATAGCCCTTGATTCATAGACTTGCCATTCATCAATAATAAAATCCTTACGAAGTACCGGAATACTTACAGCATCTCTTGCCTGCTTCAAATAATCAGCATGACCTTGAAAATATTCTTCATCCGTCAAAACAGATAAACAGGTCGCTCCGCCATCCTGATAGGATTTAGCTGCTGTCACCGGGTTGAAGTTTTTACTGATTAAGCCTTTAGAAGGTGATGCTTTTTTAACCTCTGCAATAACTGCCGTTTCGTTATTTGACAACTTTTCATTGATTGCATTGTAAAAACCACGACAAGGTTTTTGAGAAGCAATCATTTCTTCAAAGTCCGAAATCGTATTTTTTTTCTGACCTTTTGTGACTTCAAGTATCTTGGTGTTTATAATTTTGGTGAGAATATCAGTCATTTGTAAAAGCCTGTGTGATTTGGATGAGTTGTTGGAATGTGTCTTGAGCTTTGCCGTTTTGTAATGATTCATAAGCCATCTGAACACCCTGCTTAATACTTTCTGCTTTGCCGGAAACATAAATCGCAGCACCGGCATTCAATGCCAGAATATCTGCAGCAGCTCCTTTTTGTCCTGAAAATGCTTGTTGAATTAAATTCAAACTTTGTTCGGCATTATCAACTATCAAACCATCAATGCTTTGTGTTTTTACACCAAAATCTTCCGGTCGTATCGAATAATTGACAATTTCACCATTTTTCAATTCGCTGACATTGGTCGGTGCTGCCAAAGAAACCTCGTCCATTCCATCTTCCGAGTGAACAACTATCACATGGTTGGCTCCTAATTTTTTCAAAACTTCCGCTGTGGTGTTCAACCAATCTTTGCTGAAAACACCCATAATTTGATTCAGTACGTTTGCAGGGTTGGTTAATGGACCCAGCAAATTAAAAAAGGTTCTCAATCCAATCTCTTTACGAGGAGCCACTGCATACTTGGTTGCTGAATGATGTGCCGGAGCAAACAAAAAACCGATATTACATTGACTGATGCATTGTTCTACTTGTGGTGCAGTCAGGTTTAAATTTACTCCTGCTGTTTCCAGAACATCGGCTGAACCTGTTGTGCTGGATACCGAACGATTTCCATGTTTCGCCACGCAGCACCCGACCGAAGCCGCAACAATTGCAGCACCGGTAGAGACATTAAAAATACCAATCCCATCACCACCGGTTCCACAAGTATCAACTTGAAACTCACCAGTCACACTCACTTTAACAGCACGTTCGCGCATAACTTCCGCGGCTTCACAAATGCTTTGAACAGAATCGCCAAGAATCTTGGAAGCCATTAAATACGCTCCAATCTGCGAGGGAGTTGCATCACCATCCATGATTTGGTTCATTACTGACCTCATCATTCCTTCAGGTAAAGACCGTGATTCTCCCAGTATTTGTAAGGCTTTTCTAATTGCTGTCATTGTATTTATTATCAATCAAAGGCACATTTTATCGCAAAAGTCATTAAACAAAAAAATTATTGAAATTATTTGAAATATTTGTGTTGTTATCAGGTCTTTTAGATTTATCATATCGCTGTTTTCAACAGCTTTTGATATGTTTGGAAACAACCTCAGCCAGAGATAATCTCTGCTGAAATTTATTAATGTATTGAGGTATAAAAATGTTCAATCAATCTTATAAAAAATCTTTATTTATTGCTCTTTTTGCATTCCTTTTGGTTGCAATTGCAAGCACTGCTTCAGCATCAACAAGTCCGTTTGCTCAACACGATTCAGCAAAGTCTCACCAACCTGTCAAAGGTGACGAAGATAAATGCGGTGAAGGTAAATGTGGTGACGCAGAAAGTGAAGAAGGAGATGAAAAGTGTGGTGACACAGATGCTGACTCCGAAGACAAATGTGGTGAAGGTAAATGTGGCGATGGAAAATGTGGAGACGAAGAGTCAGAAGAGAAATGTGGTGACACAGACTCTGAAGAAAAATGTGGCGACACCGAAGACACTGATAAAGAAGAAAAGTGTGGTGAAGGTAAGTGTGGTTGATAACTCCATAACCCTTGGTTTTATAAAAACGGCAACTTGTTTGCCGTTTTTTTATTCAAAATCATTTGCATAGATTGAATTGTTATGACAATATTGTGCACTAATTAATTGATAAATACTGAAAGAGGAAATCATAATGAAAACGACTAAATTATTATTAACATCATTCATCTTGGCAATGGTTTTAAGCCTGACAGCCTGTAACAAACCAGGAACTGTTAAATCTGACACTGTTCCAGCACCTAAATCTGAAACCTCAAAAATGAAATGTGGTGAAGGAAAGTGTGGTGATGGAAAACGCAGCGAAATGAAATGTGGTGAAGGAAAGTGTGGTGATGGAAAATGTGGAAAAGGAAAATGCGGAGATAATAAAGCCAAGAAATGTGATGGCAAAGGCAAAGATGGAAAAAAATGCAAGGATGGCAAAAAGTGCGACGGTAAAGGCAAAGACAAGAAAAAATGTGCTGATAAAAAAGGCAAAAAATGCGATGGCAAAGGAAAGGACGGAAAAAAATGCGACGGTAAAGGTAAGGACGGCAAGAAATGTAAAGATGGAAAGAAATGCGACGGCAAATGTAAAGATAAAAAGAAATGTGGTGAAAAAAAATGCGGTGAAGGCAAATGTGGTGATGGAAAATGCGGCGAGATGAAATGTGGTGAAGGCAAATGTGGCGAAGGAAAATGCGGAGACAAAGCCAAAACTGAAGAGAAGAAATGCGGCTAAACTTTTAAAAACAGCATCAAGAAATTGAAAACGGCACATTTCGTGCCGTTTTTTTAATATCAGATTAAAATCTATTTGGAATTAAAATCCAGAATAAATTTCCAACATCTGTTTATTTACAACCTGATCTGAAAAATTTTCCACAACCATTTTACGACTTTCCTGTCCCATGGATTTCATTAAATCATAATCATTAGAGAGTTTGATAATCGCATTGGCAAGTGGCATTGATTCTTTGACCGGAACTAAAAGTCCATTATTTCCTTTCACCATTTCTCTGCAACCCGGAACATCAGTTGTGATAATTGGGCGACCACAACTGGCAGCTTCCAGCAGAGATTTTGGCAATCCTTCCCGATATGATGGCAAAATTGCAATGTGTGATTCTTTCCAAACATTGACAATATCACTGCGAAATCCATGCCATTTCACCAAACCTTGTTCTTGCCAATTCTGCAAATCTTGTTCGCTTACACTAAATGGATTAACCAAATGAGGAGTCCCAACCAGATTGATTTGAACGTTATCAATACCTTTGTCATTGATTATTTTTGCGGCTTCAATCAATTCAATCAAGCCTTTATCCTTAAGCATTCTGGCGACAAATGTTACTTGAATTGTGTGAGAATCAGGCAACTCCAGAAAAGGAAAGTCATCAGTATTTACACCTGAACCACGAACCAAATGCAACCGGCTTTCGTTAATAAATTTACCTTTGACACCTTCATAATCATCCCGATTCTGCACCACCAAATGAATTCTTCGAGCGCTGAACATAACTCTGAAAGCCTTAGTCACAAACCACTTTATCATTCGGGTTAACATTTTTTTAGAGGTCTCCAGATAACCCATGCCGGTCAGAGTTGCCACCATATTCTTTGACTTTGACAACCAGAAAGCAAAAGTCGTGAGAAACATCATGCGCATGGACACCGTATGGATTAAATCCGGGCGAATCTGATTGATGACTTTTCGAGCCTGAAATATCAGCTTGATATTGGCTACAATTCCTAACCCCGAAGCCCTTTGCTTAAAACCGTAAAACGTAAAACCATGAGACTTAATAATATCAGTGTATTTCGAATCATTTTCATACGCCAAAACTGAAACATCATATCCGGCATCTTTTGCTGCCAATGCCAGACCTAAGCGATGTGACAGGAAATAATTATCGTCTGAGATGATGTAGAGGAGTTTTTGCAAGAGTATTGCCTTAATTAAAAGTAAGTATTATAATAAATTCCAAGTAATATTTATAGAAAAACATGTCAATTGCAATAATATCAAGTAGAGGACAAATTACAATTCCTGCAGAGATAAGAGCCCTATTATCATTAAACAAGGGTGACAAGATAAATTTTATCATTGATGGCAACGAAGTTAAGTTTATCCCTGTAACCAAAGATATAAGATCTATAAAAGGAATTATTAAGAAACCTTTAAAACCTGTAACAATTGAAGAAATGAATAAAACTATTAAAGCCAAAGGTGGACAAAAGTGATTGGACTGGATACAAATGTCATTATTCGATATATGACTCAGGATGATCCTACCCAGGCAAAAACAGCGAGTGACTTTATTGAAAAAAACTGTTCCGAAGAAAGTCCCGGGTATATATGCCACATTGTTTTATGTGAAATCTCTTGGGTACTTGAAAGCAATTATGAGCTGGATAAAGAGTCAATAATTCAGGTTATAGAGGAATTATTACAAATAAATCAAATTACAATACCTCAGCCGGAAACTGTTTGGAGAGCATTGAATGACTTTAAAAATTCAAATGCGGATTTTTCTGACCACCTGATTGCCGGAACGAACTTTACTAATGGTTGCCAACAAACTGTGACGTTTGATAAAAAAGCTGGAAAACATTCACTTTTTCAGATATTGGAATAATTTCAGACATCCCATTGCTCCCGCCACATCTGGAACATCAAAACAAACCATAGCACATTCGCCAAACTATTGTCTCCGGCGTAAAAGCGGGATTTGAGTTTTAATAATTCCTCAGTATTGAAGATATCTGCATCCAGTTTGTCCGACTGGAAATGGTTTTCAACCAATGGTTTGAGTTCATTTTTCAGCCAGTTGACCAGAGGAATCTGAAAGCCGGATTTGGGTTTATCGACAACTTCTGCCGGAATGTGTTTGTACAAAATCTGTCGTGCCAGATATTTTCCCTGCTTGTTTTTGTATTTGAGTTTGTTCGGAACCTGTGCCATAAACTCGATGATTCGGTGATCCAAAAGCGGTTCCCGACCTTCCAGAGAGTTGCTCATACACGCCCGATCCACTTTGACCAGAACATCATCAACCATAAATGATCTGTAATCGGTCAGCATCATGTTGTCTATAAAAGACAATTCCGGTTCAAAATCAAACGTTCCAAACAGTTCCGGTTTGATTTTCAGAAATTGTTTTACTTGTTGTGGATTGACGTAGGACGAAGCATTACAAAACATATCGGATAAAGATTTTGCACTCATAGCGCGCTTGAATTTGGCATATTTATCCTCGATATTGGTAAAACGCTTGCTCTTGGGTAGCAGAGAATTGATTGCACCAACCATTTTTGCAGGAATCACTTTCATCAAAGCATTGACAGTATTTTTTTTCAAAGAACTGGCAAAAACCGACTCAAACTTTTGCAACATAAAATATTTGCTATATCCGCAAAAAACCTCATCTCCACCATCGGCAGACAAAGCCACTGTGACATCTTTCTTTGCCAACTCCGCAACCATCATTGTCGGTAGCGCCGAGCTGTCAGCAAAAGGTTCATCATAGTGAAACGGCACGTCCGAGACTTTATCCAGCAAATCTTGATTGCTGATATACAATTCTGAATGTTCCGTTCCAAAATATTTCGCAATCGTTTTGGCATGTTCGGCTTCGTTGTATTTTTTATCTTCAAAGCCAATGGTAAATGTGTGTAATTTTCTTTGTTTGTTTTGAGCTAGCAAAGCCGTGACCAAGGTCGAATCATAACCACCACTGAGAAAAACCCCGACAGGAACATCTGAAATCATTCTCAGATTGACTGAATCAGTAATCAAATCTTCCAGATTGGAGAGAATCGCTTCTTCGTTGTCAGTAAACTTATCCTTTTTATAAAATTCCTCCACATCCCAGTATTTTATAACCTTAAAATCAATGGGTTCAGAGTCGTTGATATCAATCTCAACATAATGCCCCGGCAGCAATTTATAAGTATTCTCAAAAATCGTATGCGGAGCAGGGATATATCCAAATTGAAAATAGTATGGCAGTACTTCTTTATTGAGTCTCTTCACAAACCCCGGATGCTGATGAAATGACTTTAGCTCTGAAGCAAACAAAAACTCAGATTCTCCAACATGGTAATAAAGCGGTTTAACACCTGCACGGTCACGAACCAGAAATGTTTTTTGTTCAATCTTATCCAGAATTGCAAAAGCAAACATTCCGATAAACTTTTCCAGACAATCCATGCCCCAATGCTTGTAGGCATATAATATGACTTCTGTATCCGAACCGGAGACGAACTTCTGTCCCAGAGTTTCCAGTTCCTCTCTAATGATTTTGAAGTTATAAACCTCTCCGTTAAAAACCAGAATATAATTTCCGCAATCTGAAACAAACGGCTGATGCCCTTTCTTTGAAACATCCTGTATAGACAAGCGGTTTTGCCCCAAATGCACAAACGAATCAGCAACAGCCTCGACTAAAGTTCCGGTGTCATCCGGTCCTCGATAACGCAAAACCTCCAGCATCGACTCGACAACCGAGTTTTGTCTATTGCTACTTATAAAACCGACCAGACCGCACATTAGAATCGCTATCGTTTCATTACTTCAGTTACAAAATAAAACCTAAGCATCACAGGTTCTCTCTGATAAAATAAATCGACTCTTCAATTTCATTCATAGTTGGCAATTCTCCGTAAGCCAAATCTGCAAAGACGCCATTGTATATTGAATTGATTGATTTTGACCAGTTTTTAAATTCCGAAAACAATGGTGCATTTATGAGTGAATGCCGAAAATATTTCAACTGGTTATCAAAAGTGTTTTCTTCATCCAAAATACAAATATCAAGCATCTTATTAAAACCATCGCTGACAATAAAGTCCCTGTGTTTTTTCAGTCTTAATATCTGGCATATATCATAAAGATGTCGAATCCGAGCTGATATTTTTTCGACAGGATTTTCACTGTAGCTGTCTTTAATCATGGCAAGGATTTTTTCCACCAGAGTCCTTTCCACTGATAAAACATTCATGTTGAAGCTATGCAAATTATATTTCTCAACTATGTCGAGTCGGTTGTTTTCCATTAACACTTCTGAAATCAAAGACTGCAACTCAACCGGTATAAATGGTTCAGGAATTGAAAAAGAATTAATTTCTATCAACAAATCCGGAGATGCTTGTCCAAAATTTTCATTTTTGATAATTCGTGGATATTGATAAACGGTTTTCCGAAATCTTGAGCCTTTTGACTCCCTTGCATCATTTTTTATATTAATCAGTCCTTGCGAAACAGCTGTTTCAACCTGCTTGAGTAATTTTTTACCTGAATTTTGACTTTGTTCATTATCTGAAAATATAGCCAAATCAATATCTTCAGAAAACCGATCAATCAATTTATAGGCTTTTGATAAAGAGGTACCACCCTTGAATACAACTTCATTAAAACGGGAAAACTCTGATAAATGCTTAAGTGCTTTTGTAACCCAATAATCTTTTTCAACATATACTTCTGGTAAGTTGATGGCTTGGGCTACAGTAGTGACCAGTTCAGCAAAAAAAAGCTGGTCATCATGCAGATTCATTATCTGATATTCCATTCAGCGGCCTTGGGCCAAATGGAATAGTCCACATTCAACTTATAAACAGTCACAGGATTTAGCGAATCTGATAATGTTTTTGTGATATGAAATTCCAGATCATTAAAAAGAAGCCCAACGATTGCTCTGACCTGAGGGCCATAAAAATTGACAGCCAATCGCATTAACTCTTTTTGTTGAGATGTATTTAACCCGGATAAATAACGACTCATAACTACCAACGATTGGTTAATATCAGAGCCTGAAATTTTTTTAATATCTTTTAAAACGTCCAGATATTGTAACAATTTGACATTTCTTTTTGTGACAGGCACATTGGTTGATATTTTTCTGATGCGAATAGTGCCAAAGTCTTTAATTTGTCTTCCGCCGTTAAAAGCAATGGTAATTGTTCTGGGGATCTGAGTTGTTAAACCCAGCTGATTGTGCAAAGCCATCCCGGTTACATACCCCCGAAGCTGTCCGTTTTTATAAATTTCTGAGCGGATTAATTCTGAGTCAGAGGGTTTGCTCAAACCAAGAACAGTCTTTTTGGGAATATAAAACTTTCCTTTTTCCAGTCGTTCAATCTTTTTTTCCTCAACCAGACGATTCACGGCCTTGACAACGGCCTCAGGCGATTTGATAAACCCCGGAAAAACCTGATAATCAAAAATCTGACCTTCAGAAAATTTATCAATCTTTTGCTGGATAGTTTGCGCTACACTTAACATGAATCGAGTATAAAAGAACAAATTTAACAAAGCAAGTTTATACTTCTAAAAACATGACATGAA
>JAWLAO010000010.1 GCA_041395445.1 Gammaproteobacteria bacterium
CAGATTGAATTTAAAGGATTATTTTGAGCCGTTTGATTGGCGTCCCCTAGGGGGTTCGAACCCCTGTTGCCGCCGTGAAAGGGCGGAGTCCTAGGCCACTAGACGAAGGGGACGCAACAGAATTTTCTTTCGGGTTTTAGTGCAAAAAACTTGGTGGAGCTAAGCGGGATCGAACCGCTGACCTCAACACTGCCAGTGTTGCGCTCTCCCAGCTGAGCTATAGCCCCTCGAAAGAATGAGCATTATGCTTATTTGCTATCCGCTCGTCAACATTTTTTTTATAATTTTAATATTTTCTAATTGATTATTTAGCAGATAGAAAAGTTATCCTCTGATTACTCGCTTTCAATATCGTTTTGATGGTATTTTCTGAGCACCAAAGCTGTATAGTTTTCTTTGCCCGACTGACAGCGGTATAGAGTAATTCGCGATTTAAAAAATCTTCCTCGATGTTATCGGCAATAGTAATTAAGACATGATCATATTCTGACCCTTGAGATTTGTGAATACTGATTGCATGTGCTAATTGCCAATTTTTAATTGCATCAAGCAAAATATATTGCTGTTTCCCTTGAATATTGAATAAGGCATACCATTGCCCTTTTTTCTTTGAGATAAAACCGATATCTCCATTAAAAATCCCTAAAGTGTAATCATTCTGAGTGACTAAAACAGGCATTCCTTCGTTAATTTCAAAATTATCATGGAAAACTTCTCTGCTGAGTTGATTGAGTTCCTTGACGCTGTTTTCACCGGAATTTGTAGCTGCCAATAACATTGACGTTTCACCATTTTGATGACTCTCTACCCATTGATTTAGAAACTGACTTTTTTCAGATTTTTTCTTTGGGCTTTTCCAAGTAAAATGTGGATATTTTCGGCATTCTGCAAATTTCTCGTAATCCGTTAAAATAATTGATTCGCAAAGTGCAAATATAACTGAATCATCTGCAAAACGATAATTTTTCTTTAATTCAACAAAGTTACTGATTTTTGAAGTGATTATTGATTGATTATTTGAGATTTCATTAAGCAAATTATATCCGGATTGATTCTTCATCAGGTTGCATAAATCAGCAAAGACATTTCCAACATCAACTGCCGGAAGTTGATTTTTATCACCTAATAAAATCAATTGAGCATTTGGTTTTAGTGCTTTTAATAGACCGCACATCATACTGATATCCAGCATTGATGCTTCGTCGATGATAATTAAATTATAAGGTAAGTGATTATCGTTGTTATAAAAATTAGTATTGCTTCTCGGTTTATATTTGAGCAAACGGTGAATCGTCACAGCATTTTGCGGAATTCGGCTGATAATTTCATCAGAGATTTCACTTTGCTCAAGGTTTTGGCGAATGCTTTCAATCATACGATTCGCCGCTTTTCCTGTCGGTGCTGCCAGAGCGATTGAATTGTCAGGATACAATTGCAAATACAACTGCAACATTTTAATAATTGCTGTGGTTTTACCAGTTCCCGGACCGCCGCTCAGTATAAAACGGGAATGAAATAATGCCGCAATTGCAGCCTGCCACTGCCAGTCAATTTCTTCCGTATTTACATTGATTTTAGTGATATTTTTTAGTATGGATTGCAAACTAATTAGATCAACATTAATCGCATGTTCACTTAAAAAATTGTTTCTAATAAAAATCTCATCATTATACAAACGTCTGAAACCACTTTTGCCATTCGTTTGCACGATATAGCCATGAGTACCATCCTGACTGATTAAATCATGTTCATACTCTTGCATACCCGTAATCGCCGAGTGACCTGATTCCGATGCAATTTGTATTTCACGAGCCAAATTTATTACACCCTGATTATTTGTAATTGATTTAAAAAAATGTACGATTTCCGGTACTAGGCTTGAATTCTTTTGTTTATCCATGTGAAAACTCACTTAATATTTCATCAATCAGTTTTTTGTCCGGTTTGTTAAAATAGACTCCCTGCCCCGCTTCATCCGGTTTCATGCCTCGAATAAAAATATATGCCACTCCTCCAAAGTCACGAGAATAATCAAAATCGGGAATTTTGTTTTGCAAAAACCGCGTAAATGCCACAGTGTATAACAAATATTGCAAATCATAATAATGATGCTGCACCGATTTTTCCAAATTTAAAAAGCTATAATCTTCAAAGGATTTTCCAAGATAATTACTTTTATAATCAATAATATAAAACTTTTTATTAAACTCAACAATGAGATCAATAAAACCAGTCAAAAAGCCTTTCAGACTATCATTTGAGAATTCAGTGGATTTATTTCTATGTTGACTCAGCCATCGACTGATTATTACTTTATCAACAGTTTCTAAAGGTAAAAGAAACTCCATTTCGACAATTTTATTCCTGACATTCTTGAGTTCAAACCCATCATTCCACAGCTTGGTATTAAGCACAGTGTGTATTTGCTGAGCAAGACATTCTGACCACTTTAAATCATAACCATTTTCTTTAAGTTGCCTCTCTGACACTTGCTGAATAACTGACTTTGCTGCATTAAAATCCAATTCCTCCAATATATGATGTTGCATTGTTCCGCTTTTGGTACCACCAGGAAAATCGAAGAAACTCTCGAAATTTTCTTTTTTCTTACCTTCTTCATCAGTTTCTGCATAGTATTGATGGTTTTTTGTTAAAGAAGAGAAACTGTAAACGCTTAAAGGTTGACTAATTTCTCCCTTAAATGGAGTTAATATGAGTGCCGGAGTGATATTGGAATCGTTGAAATGATTCGTTCTTTCATCAATATCAATGATGAAGTCTTTTATATTCGCGGAATTTACTTCAAGGTTTTTAAATAATCTTGTTATCGCAAGCCTGTCCAAATTTTTATCAAAGTCTGCACCAAGATAAACTCTAAATTTCGCTCGTGTAATCGCAACATAAAGCACACGCATCAGTTCAGCTTCTTGTTCCAATTGAAATTTGGCGACAGCTTCTTCAGTACCTCTCCAATCAATAATGCCATTATTATCGTTATCATGTACAGCAACAATTGAGTTAAGAAGTTTTCCATCATTTAAACCAATCGGCTTGATTTTCTCAATATTGGGTATAAAAACAATCGGAAACTCCAAGCCTTTGGATTTATGAATAGTCATTATAGTAATTTTCTGCCCATCACTTTCCAGTCGCCGTTTCTGGTTTTCATTATTGTCATTGATATTTTCAGGCTTGGAAATTTGTTTAATCAGCCATTCGTAAAACTGCTCAAGACTCAAACCATTGTCTTGCTGTTGTTGAAATAACTCTAGAAGATGAATCAAATCAGTATAATGTCTTTCGCCATCATTTCTACTCAATAAATTTTCGTAAACATTTTTCTCCTGAAGGAATATATTGAGTGATTCTGATAAACCTTGCTGTTGGCTTTGGACTCTTAAAGCAATAAATTCAGACGTTAATTCCTCTATATTCAGCGAATGAATTTCAGCAATATTCATCTGAAAAAATATTCCCTGATAGGTTGTAAAAACATTTTCTTTGGAGGGAAATAGAATTGCACGAATCAAATAATGCAATTGTTTAGCAATCTCGGTTGTAAAAATACTGGCTTCGCTACTGAGTGTGACACTGAAATTTTCAGCAATCAAAAACTCGTATAATTCAACAGCTTCCCTGTTTGTTTTAACCAATATTGCGATGTCTTTTTCTTGTAACTTTCGTGTTTCACTCGCAGTCTGAATCTCAGCAAAATTTAATAACCTTAGCAATTCATTTTTTAGTTTCTCATGTCGATTCATTGCCGGACTGTTAATAACTGCTAAAGCATTTGAGTATTCTTTATCAATCAGTTGTGAGCTTTGATCGTCTTTAGATTTAGAAGGATGGAATGCAATCGCATTGAGCAAAAAAGAATTGTTAGAGTCAAACATAGAATTTGAAACATTCAACATTTCTTCGCTACTTCGCCAATTTGTTTCCAAGTTATATATTTCATCAACCGATAATTTCGCCTTTTCATAGACAAAAACATCAGCTCCACGAAAATCATAAATCGCTTGTTTAGGATCACCCACATAAATCAAACTATTTCGACCTTGATTAAAACAACTATTAAATATTTCAAATTGCAAGGCATCGGTATCCTGAAATTCATCAATCATGACACATTGCCATTGATTGCTGATACTATGTGCTAAATTTGAGTTTGTTTTAACAGCCTGATACACCAACCTAATTTGGTCGGAATAGCTATAAATTCCATTCTCCTGCAAATTTTTATCCAACCGTTCGAGAATATAATTCCAGCATTCTTGCAGAAACTGCGAAACAAATATTTCTCTCTCAGATATGATTGGTTCCAGTTGATGAAAAAAATCAGGAAATGTATAGACGGTTTGGTCTTTGTTTAGATTCGATTTTAGGCTTTCTGCTGTAAACTTTGATACATCTGTTAATTGACCATTGAGGAATTCTTCGATATCGTTTTTATATTTTTCTCGTGATTTTTTGGGATATTTATTACCACTAAATTTGCCGCAATAAATAAAATCCATTAATAATTCTTTATCGGATTCCCATAGTATTTTAAGATCTGATAGTGTCTCACCCAGAGATTTAGAATTGATCTCTATATCTCGAAAGCCAATGCTTTTATAATGGCTTTTACTTAATAACCATTTGAATTTATTAATTATTTTTTCAATATCAGGAATCAAAGCTAACAAATCAACCGACAATTCTTTTTGCTTGAAACGCCAGAAATCATAAACATAGTTTTTAATTTCATCGTCAGTATTTATAAGTTCTGCGAGTACAGGTGATTGGCATTCGCTATTGAAGTCATCAAGAATCTTCTGACAGAAAGAGTTGATGGTAAAAACTGAAGCCTGATCAAAACAAATGATAGCTAATGAAACCAGTTTTAAAGCATCAGGGTAGTGTTGTTCATTTTTATAGGATTCATAAAGTTCAAATAAATGCTTGTTGTCATCTTTTGAAACTTCATGGAAGCCTGATAAATGATTTTTACATTCGATTAGCTGTTGTCTTAATCGTCCTTTAAGTTCAGCAGTCGCCGCTTTGGTAAATGTAACAACCAAAATTTGATCCGGTGTCAATCGCTTTTCGACGATATAGCGAATATACAAACCGGACAATGTATATGTCTTTCCGGTTCCGGCACTGGCTTCAATCAGTTTTGTACCATTTAGAGAAACCTTATACAAATCAAACAGTTGCATCAATGACCTCCGAATAATCTACCAACTCGATTGATTCTAAAAGCGGTTTAATGTACTCCTCAACATCTGATTGATAATCGTAATCCAGTAGTTGTTGAAGAAAGTATCTCTGTCCTTCGGTTGCCGGAAGTCTTTCGTTTCCTTTGAGTGAATTGTAATAAGCTATCTCAGTAGCCAAAGCAATATCATTCGTCCTTACATTAACCATTGCAGCCGGGTGAAATAGCCAAGGTTGCTGATGAATCAACCTCCACTTCTCTAAGATTTTTGATAATAATTCCGTTGTATTTTGAATTGGATTGAATTTAACAATTTTATCTTCAAAATACAGATAACTTTCACTTTCAGGTTGAGAGCATAAATGATTAATCCAGTGCTTGGTAATATATTTTCCTTTAGCTTTGCCTGTTTTAAAATCAACCAGTTGTTTTTTATCATTTAAGTGAACCACTCCATAAAATTTAAATTCTTCAAAAATTAACTCAATATCTTGTGAATGAGTTTCTGTCTGTTGATATATTTCAGACAAAGAATAGAGTTCTTTTGAGAATTTGTTGTAGTAGTTATGACTCAATGGTGAATCAGCCAGCAATCCGGTTTTCTTTGCAGTTTCGATATCATGTTGGAAAATATGACTCTTTAATTTCCATTCTTCCAGTTTATCGGGTTGATACGTTTCTGTATTTTTTAACTCATTGGAATATATCTTTAATTGCAGTTCAGCGACATTCTCTATAAAAAATCTAAAGGGGTTACTGAAAAAATTCAGACAACTGCTGAATAGAGATGGCGGTTTCAAGCGTTTTATCAATCCGAATTTCTATATTATTATCTATAGGGGGCTATGCTGATAATATTTTTTTGCCAACTTAAAATTATTGAGAATATATGATTGTTGTTCTTTAGAGAAATAATATTGATTAAAACCGTGCATAAAATGATGCTGAATTGCAAATACATCGTTGGTTTTCTGCTTTAAATAGGTAACCAAATCTTCAACAACAGTCGATGCCGGTATGATTTCATTGGTACTTTGCTCATACCCGATATAGGTTAGTACCAGTTTATCAAGATTGCTTGTTAAAGCGGTTAACATTAAATTTTTGTCTGCGGCTCTTTTGGATTGATTTAATTGAGGTAACTTATTCTTAAATATATCCAAATCGTTTTTGGTATCATTTCCGGGAAACTTTCCTTCAGATAAACCCATAATAATCAATACTTTAGCATCTTCTATAAAAGTATTTTTCCAAGACTGAAAACGAATCCCTATTTTACCTTCATAGCGAATATCATTATCTGCAAGGGCTTTTTCAAGAACAGCTTTAATGACCGATAGTGGCAATTCAAATTCACAATCCAGAGTTTGTTCGCACAAACAGGTTCTGGCAATTTTAATAATTTTTAACTTTAATTCTTCATCAAAATCGCTATATAAAAAATCTTCACAAATAGATTCGACAAACTCAAACCACATCTCCGGTGTTTTATCAGAAAGGCTTTGTTCATAACATAAATACCACAAATCCAAAAACCGAAAAAAGCGAATAAATATGCTATTTTGCCCGGCTAAATCACCAAAAGTTGATAAGTAAGAAACATCTGAAGTGTCTCCCGATAGATATCCGCTCAACCAGCGATTTCTACCAAATTCCCATGTGTTACCGATATTTGCCTGAAAGTCCTTCTTCTCTTTGTGCTTTGACGAGTAGAAACTCCTAATATTTGAGTCTGTTATCCAGTTCTTTATACGTTCCAATTCTTCGTTGGTAAATTCAAATTTATCAGATATGCTTTTTAAGGATACTAATCCAAAGATATCCTCAGCTGACATTTCGCCTGAAAAGCTATTGATAATTTGCATTAGCGCATTGACGTATTCCTGTTCATCAAGGTTGCGATTCTGAATATGAAAAGGCAACATTCGACCCTGTTCATCAACCGGATAATTGAAAACTTTGGAAATGTGAGTGATATAGTCATCAATCTGAGGTGAAACAACGATGATTTCTTCAGGTTTGAGTTCTGGATGATTATTTAAGGCTTTTAAAACGGTATCATAAACAACCTCGACCTCGCGAAAGCGCGAATGACAACTATGAATTGTTATACTATCGTCAGTTTGGTAGCTCGCGGGATTTTCTTTCAACTGATAAATATCATTTTTGATACTTTTTAATAGTGAATCTGGAGGTAAAATCTCACAATCAAGCTCAATATCACTACAATTTTCGCTGTATAGCCTGTCAAAAAGAGACAATTTTGCATAGCCCAAATTCGCTAAAACAGGGTTCCCTTGAAAATCCAGATAGGAATACTCTTCATTAAAAATACTTTTCTTTATGCTTGTTTTTTCAGGAATCATGTCTAACCAATATTCCGCCGTCGGATTGGTTAGCATGATATGAATCGTTTTAAATTCTGAAAGTTTGAGCAATAAATTCATTTGCAATTCGTTGAATTGCTCAACGGCAAACACTATTATTTCATCAGGTAATTCCGTAACTGTTTCTTGAGATATATCCTCCAGAATACTTAAAACCGGATTTTTTTGTTCCGTATTTTCTGTAAAAGCATTCCATAAATTTATTTTCCAATCTTTTGAAGATTCATGATTCTTTTGCCAAGTTAAAGTCTCTTTTGGGTAATTTTCCAAGGCATTGAGATACATTGATGCCAGCTTTTCAGCCAAATTAAATTTTTTTAATGTAGTGAAGTGATGAAACTCGGGTACAAGATTTGAGCTTTCCAAGTGCTTATAAAGTTGCCATCTCATAGTGTCCGTGGAATAATAATTTTGCCTCTCATCTTTAAAAGCTACTTTTTTAAGGACTTCCCAAACAAAACCAAACTGTAAAATAAAATTTGTTTGAGCACAAATTCCTTGCTGAATAGCCAATGATTGCTGAAACCATCTCTTGCAGGATTGGTTAGGAACTACAACCCAGGATGGCGTAAATATTGAACGATTGCCCGATAATATTTTTCCGGCTTGTTCAAAGAGTTGCTTGTAGTTACTGGCTGTGTATAAATTGATCAAGTGGATAATTCCTTTACAAAAATATTATTTTGCACAATTTAATTCTCAAAAATTGAGAATTAAAGTCTCAGCAATTTATTTTAACAAAAAAAAAGGTTGGAAACTCCAACCTTTTCTTCTGATTACGAAATTTTCAACTAAATCGAATCAGGCATGAAATAATATTCGCTTCCCTCATGACCCGCATGTTTGATAGCACTGTATTCGGGAACCTGTTTTAAACCCGCGAGACTGGAACGAAGGCTGACTTGTTGGCTGAGAGCTTTATAAAGTCTGTAACCCTCCATCACACCATCATTTTCATTCAAAACATCGAGGAATGCTGATGCGAAGATCGAATGACCGTTTCCACCACTATCGAGAATTGGTTGTAAACCGCCGGATGTCAAAACAGTTCTGGCTTTAACTCTTGATGTGAATAAAATATCTTCATTCTCGACTTCATCAGGAAGAGGTGAAATGGATGAACCTGACAATGTTCCTGAATAACACGAATCCGCAACAACCATCACATGTTTCGCAGGCATTTCTGCCATAAAATCACTCACTGCTTTGTTTGGAATCCACTTGCTTTTGTCAGTTTTTCCAGCATCTGTAGGAATCCAATAGCCCTCTTTTGAATTATCGTCGATAAATCCATGACCTGCGTAATACACTAAAAGATTGTCGTATTTCCCAAGTTTGTTTTTGTACTCACTCAATGCAGTTAACATGGTGCTTTGATTAGCATTGGTGAGTAATTTAACCTGATAGCCATAACGATTTTTCAAAACATCGGCAATTTCAGTGGCATCCTCAACCGCTGTTTGCAAATTATCAATATTGGAATAATTGTTATTGCCGATAACTAAAGCGTGATATTCGCCTAAGTCTTCTCTAAAACGACGGGTAAACAGTTCGTCAAATTTTCGTGATTTAACAGGTTCGAATTGATTTCTAACCGCCACAAATTGTTTAATTGTTTTTGAACCGTCATTTCTTACCGCAACGATATTAACAGGAGTATCTCCAGTTTGGAGATTGATAGAACTTTCAAAAATACCACCTTCTGTCATCGAGTTTTTGATATCAGAGTTGTTTATCTTTAATGCAATGACTCCATCCGGAGGAGTGACACTTCCCATTATGTCTAGCTGTAAAGCATTGGGTTGCATTGGAATTGTTTCTATTCCACGAGTTAATATCACATCGGGAGTGATTACGTTAATACCTTCTTCACTATCATTTTGCGCAAGTTCAGTATTGGTATTTTTTTCAGTGACTTTAGTAACCAAGTTATTTATTAAGTTATTCTGTTTTTCTAGCTCACTGTTTTTCTTGTTGATTTCATCTTTCAACTGAGCAATTTTTGTGAGAATTGTATCGTCATTTTTATTCGATTTTAACTTAGCTTGTAGGTCTTTAAGTTTAGTATCTGCTTGCTCAACATATTTTTTGGTTAAATCATAGTCGCTTTTAACATCAGAAAGTTCTTGTCTCAATGTAGAAACTTCTTTCAAAAGCTGTATTCTTTGATGTTCTTTTGCACGACGTTCGCGAAGATTTTGCTCGGTTACGATTTCAATGTTGGAATCTGTAATACCCGATGCCTTACGGTAAAGATTAACCGCTTTTTCGGCATCTTTAGCAACACCCAAACCTTGTTCGTAAAGATTGCCCAAGTTTAACATTGCCGGAGTATAACCTTGATCGACCGCTTTCTGATACCACATTGCTGCTGCTTTATAGTCTGGTGTTCCATTGATGCCTTTTTCATATAATTCACCAAGATAAGATTGCGCTTTGGCATCACCACTTTGAGCTTCAGGCATCCACATTTTTGCTACATTAGCAAAATTGGCTTTATCATAGGCAACATATTCACCTCCACGAACCGCACAATCTCTTGCGCTTAATCTTGCCGGTTTTCTAGCTGATAGATATGAATAGTTTTGACCTAGCTGCCGGACTTGAGGTGGCAATAAACAATCAACAATATAGAGTTGATCGGGAGTAATTTGTCCTTTTTCCACAGTTTTGACCGGTGGAGCACCACAACCTATAACCAGCAAACTGATACATCCCGGAATAAGTAGTTTTTTCAATGTTGATTTATATGTTTTTTTCATAATTTTCCCCTATTTTCAAGGTCAGAATTCAAATCTGGCACCGAGGTTAAATGTTCCTCTGCTAAACCCTTCTAATCCCAATATGCTACGATAATTCAAGTAGGCTTGCTTACCATTTGAAGAGACATAAACAAAGCCTAATCCTGCTGAACCGTAGGTTCTGTCAGGTGAATCTGTTTCAATAATAAAGATTTCATCTGTTGGAGCTAAAATAAAGCGAGCTTCAATATCTTCGGCATCATTCATGCTTTCATAGTTGTAATCAAAGTCGAACTGAGGTGTTATCACTCCATTTTTCAAACTGATGGCTTTTGAAACACGCATACCGGCTGACCAGACTAAGGATTCAATTTCCTGATTAGAGTAAACGAAATTAAAAGCACCGGCTCCGGTTTCTACAAAACCATCAATCTTGGTTCTTACATATTGAATGGATGCGTTTGGAGTGATATTCCATGAGTTTTTATTGAAGTTATATCCGGCACTCATTGCAACAGTATATTGCTTGCCATCTGTTGAGCCACTGGCTGTCCGCTGAACTTGCACATCTCCTAAAGTGAAATCAATTTCACGTGTTTGCTCAAACTCAGGTTTTGCCATACTGATTCGGGCATCGACATAGAAATTATCATTCACGTTAAATGAACCATAAGCAGTCAGTGTCATGCCTGTTGATTTCAATTTGGCTTCATCTTCAATTTTGGAATCAAAGGATGCATAACCTAATGCCAAACCAACAACGCTATTAGAGTTAACACGATAATCCAAACCAGCTGTCAGACCATAAGTATCAAAATCAAAACCAAGTTCTCGTCCAGTTGCATCTCTTTCACCCATTGAGATACTTCCGTTGATAAAGAATCCCCAAGGTGATATAAAGTCATTATTGACGTTATTAACTTCTTTGAGTTCCTCTTCAGATTGATTGAGATAAGCCAAAGTATTTATCGGTAAGCTGCCATTTCCATATCTGGCAACAAGACCGGAAGAATTAAATCCACGACCACCACCATTTCTGATTTGTGCAAGGCGATTACCAACATTTCTAAACTGTGCCTGAGCAATCTCTGTCACCGAAGTCGATTGATTAATGATTTCGTTCGGAGTGATTTGCGACATCACTCTTTCAATAGTTTCACCATCGCCGGATAATGCGGTTTCGTACAATCTTTCACACATTCCTTCCAAAGCTGTGAAGTAACTTCTTTCACAGTAGCTGGCTACATTTTGTATAGCTCTAAAAATTTGCTCATTACCTCTACCAGCAAGTGCATTTCGCATTGCATTTTCGATTTCCTGTTCCGTTGGCGTTTCACTGGTAACATTAATTCCGGAACTTGCCGAATTATTGGAGTTATCCGGATCAGCTGTAGATGATGTAATTTGAGCGGTTATTTGAATGTTTTCAGGCTCATTGACATTTTCACTTGTTTTAACTCTAAATGTTAACGTCTGTTGATAACCCGATGACATTTGAGATTGGCTGAAACTACAATTCATATCGAGGTTATTTTCTGAGCAAGACCATCCAGTCACACTTGTTGGAACAATTTGATCAATAAATCCTGTGAATGATAAACTCAAATCAGGGCTATCAGCACTAGCTCCCCCATGATTTTTTACATCGACTGTCATTTCCATCCAGCTTCCTTGTGCAATATTTGGTTCAGCATCAATACTAACAGATAAGTCAGCACTGTTAACCGGAACCGGATTAACAGTAATGCTGGCTTCAGAGGTGTTGTTGGTTAAGTCATCATCGGTAGTTTCTGATTCTACAGAAACTGAATTCGCTAATGCACCTGATGCAACATTTGCTTTTCCATGAACTGTAATGGCAACAGACTGTTGGTTATTTATGTTCGAAATGGAACAAACAACAGCATTATCTGCAAATTGACAAGTACCTGAATCAGATTGAGCAGATATAAACTCAAATCCACTGGGCAATGTATCATTTACGACCACATTTTGCGCGGCATCAGGACCATTATTCAATACTTCAATACTCCAATCAAATTCACCACCACTTGTTACATCATTGTCTGTTGATTTAGTAACTTGCAAATCAGCAACAGCATTTCCTATTGGCGGATCAACCGGTGGCGTCACGGGACTATTTGTAATGTCAACACTTACTTGCGAAGTATTATTTGCGGAGTTTTGATCGGTATCTAACATACTGACATCAGCAGTATTTTGTATCAGTCCTAATTCTGCCGGTGCTGAAACATTTAGTATAATCTGTGAAGCAGAAGAAGGAGATAATGTTGCAAGACTACATGTTACTTGAACTAATCCCGAACAAGACCATCCCGCGGCATCTATGGATTTCAAAGTAATTCCTTGTGGTAAACTATCTGTGACAACAATAGCATTTGCTTCCGCAGTTCCTAAATTTGAAACAGTCAAAACATATTGAAATTCAGAAGATGGCAACATGCTTGTTGCAGAAGCTGTTTTTGCTATGCTCACATCATGTACTTGCGTATTGATTTGATTCACATTTAGAATCGAGTTATTCAATACCGGCTGTAATAAATTTGTACCTGTCAGAACTGCGTTATTGATGTAATCTGTTCCAATAACAGCCGGAGAAATCGCCTGAACTTGAGCTGTTATCATTTCGCTGCTGCCGACTGACAAGGCAGAATCAAACAAACAAGTCATCGCTAAACCGCTAGACGTACAGTTTGGAGTCGTTGGTAAAGTTGTATATGTAAACCCAGCAGGCAAAGTATTGACCAAAACCGGATTGAGAATATCTTCTGTTCCGGTATTTGTTAATGTCAGTTGTAAATCAAATAAACCTCCTTCATCCACAGGGTTAGGGTTTTGAGTTACAGTTAAAGTTGCTGAAGTATCCGTGATAAACAACGTATTTTGAGCTGTTTGTGCGACTGCATTATCCGCTGAAACAGTTGCTACATTTATTAATTGCAAATTTGTCGAGTTTGCATCATTTGTAACAAAAAATTCAATGGAACTACTTGTACCCGGTGACAAATCTCCGATAAATACACAATCATACTGCAAAGCAGAATTTGAACAATTCCATTCTTGAGTAGCTATAGAATCGACTGAAAGCGAATCGGGCATTAAATCGCTTAAGTGAAGCCCTTGAGCGTTTTCAGTTCCGGCATTTATCACATCAATTCGATAGACAAAGCTCGAGCCTCGTGATATTTGTGCGATTGGCACATTATCCAATAATGCTTGCTTGGTAATTGTTAGCACTGTTGGATTAACAGTTGGATTGACAATATCAATGATTGCCGGAGCAGAACTAATATTATCGCCATTTGTATTACTGGAGGCCGAAGCAGTATTTTGGATACCCAACCCTGAAACTGATGCTATTGCATTGATATCAACGGTCACAGTTTGACCGGGGCCTAATATATTATTTGCATCGTTTTGGCATGAAACCTCATGATTAACAGCATCATAATTACAATTAAACCCCATCGTAGTAGTGAAACTATCAAAAGCCACATTCACAGGCAAAGTGTCTTTAATAACCAAATCGTCATAGTTAATTGCAGCTGAATTATTTGATGCTGAAATTTGATAAAAGACCGTGTCTCCAACCGCAAATTCGTTAGTTGCTCCGCTTCCACTTCCCGCTGCAATTCCACCAGCAACAGTTTTATCAATTGATATCTCCCCCATTGGAGCGGCAACAATCTCAAATGAATCACTAACAGAAGTGTTATTGCCTGGATCAGCATCAGCATCAGCAGTAATATTTGCGGTATTTATCACAAATGTTCCAACACTTCCGGTAACTTGGACGGTAATTTCCAACCCATCCTCGGCCGTTGTAAAAGGCAATGAAGTTGCTGTACAGGTAACTTTGTTGTTTACAGAATCGAATGGATCACAAATAAAATTAGGACCCAAAGCACTGTGTGAAACATAAGTAACGCCCGCGGGCAATACATCCGTAATTCTTACATTTGAACCAGGAGCAGAAGTACTACTTAGGTTTTTTCCAAGAATTTTATATACAACCGTATCCCCTTGAATAGCAACAAAAGAACCTGCTCCACCAGTAACACCTGACTGAATTGTTTTAACAACTGTAATATCAGGGTCAGCCACAGGTTGATTAATATTTACCGTAGCAGGACTGGAAATATTATCATTATCGAATGGGTTGGAGTCTAATTCATCACTTGCAGCAACTGCGGTGTTTTCTTTTAAACCTGTCGTCAGACCAACAACCTGAAGTTTAATCACATCTGCGAAATTGGGTGAGCTCGCCGGAATTGAAGGGTGTGAACATTGAACTCCTTGTGAATTATTTTGATCGATAAAAGGATCGGCTATACAACTCCAATTCCCCGAAGATATATCTCCAACAAATTGAACACCGACAGGCAAAGGATCAGTAACTATTACATTTGTAGCTGATGTTAAAGACAAGTTATCGACATGAATATGATAAGCAAAATCAACTCCGACATCGACATCAGTTATTAAAGTCCCACCTAAATCTTTGACATACTTGGTAAGTCTAATATCTGTCTGCAACTCTGTCATTTCAATATCAAAAGCATCCATATTATCAGACAGAGAGACTTCTCTGCCTGACAAGTCTGTTACTTGAATATTTATTGAATTACCATAAACGCCAGATGTTGAAGGATAAGATGAAATATCAGCTGTTAGGGTTAATACATCTCCCGGATTTATTGAATCGTCTAATAAAGTACACAGTATTCCTCCTGTTTGAGGGACACAATCCCATATCCCAGCAATCTGAGCAGGTTGAACACTAGTATTGGAGACACTAAATGCAGGGTCAAAAGCCAGAAAAATCTCCACATCTGTAGTGAAAGTAGCATTTCCACTATTGCGAACTTCATAGACCAACGGTGTTGATGCTGTTGTTCCCAATGGGATTGACAACGGAACTGAAGCAGGGTCTATTCTTGTCAATGTCAAATCATAATTTCCGGCAACAACATCAATACTGGTAGATATTGTGTTATTTGAAGTATTTGTTTCAATTCCACCAAAATCTGTAAGTGTTGCGTTCAGATTGTAAGTACCAACTGAACTGACTAAAAAGTCCAGAGTAAAACTCGTGGCAGATCCTGATGCAACCGGATTAAAAGTCGAACAATCCAAGATTCCAGTCGATGGAAAACACGACCAACCTGATGGAATAACACTAGAACCTTGTTCAAATATTAAATTAATATCATCATAAATAATTGTTATTCCAACTCCTGAAGTTGCATCTCCCCCGAGGTTGTCAACTTTAAAATCTATACTCACAGGAGTTGTTTGATTTTCTACTGCATTATAAGTCGTAAGTGTAACTGAATCATTAAAGTCTAAATCCGGTTCAGTACCTAATATGGTTACATTGATTGCCGAAGTATCATTCAAAGCATTGGTATCTGTTTCAACAAAATCTTCAACTCTGACAGTAATTGCTTCCGGACCGAGAGAAGCACTTCCGGCAGTCAGATTGATTTGAACAGATTTCGAACCTGCAACATTTAAAACGGATGCTGATTCAACAACAATCTCGCCAGATACAGTTGATTCATCAGTCCAGTCGCCTCCTGTAACAGAATTTAATGTTGACTGCTCTATGATATTGGAAGGTGTTGAGCCATCCATGTTAATAATAATTCTTTGACCACTAGATGTAGTAACTCCTGATAAATCATCAATATTGGCAATGTCAATCAGGAGTGAATAACTAGTGCCTCCATTGATCGTTGTTCCTGGATTAATTTGAAAATTTGATACTGATAAATCCAGAGCATTCGCACAATTAGCAATGAAAATCAGAACAAGTACTTTAAGAAAATTTTGTATTTTATTGTTTTTCATGAAAATTCCCGATCCATTTAGTAACTTATTAATTATACACACATTTCAACTGTTGATTCTATTGCAAACAAAAATTTATTTGCAAAAAGAATCTTTTAACCCAAAGATGTCCCCACAACTGCAACTCTATCAGTTAAATTCACTCGGGGAAAACAGAAAATTATAAAATTTGTTAATATGTGACGAGTTTCACTTTTTTAACAGTAATTATATGTATCAAAAGCATTAATAACCTTAAAAGCAAATAATTTAAAGGCTATTGTGTAAACTTTGGTTATTTGCATTTATCATTCGCACTCTCTTGATAACAGTGAAAAATCGTGACGCAAACTGCTCTATTTGAAAGAAGTGACAACAAATGTGAATTATGTGGAAACACTAATAATTTGGAAGTATATACTTTACCACCGGACAACATCCCAAGTTTCGATAAAAGCATTCTTGTATGTGGTAGTTGCATGGAACAAATCAATCAAAAAAAACCTATGGATTCCAATCATTGGCGTTGCCTGACTGAAAGTATGTGGAACGAAAATTTACCTGTTCAAGTTATGTCCTATCGTTTGCTTTCACGATTAAATTCAGAAAGTTGGGCACAAGATGCACTAGATTTGATGTATCTGGATGATGACACATTGGCATGGGCAAAAGCGACCGTAGACGGTCAGAAAAAAGATGACTCACTCATTCATAGAGATAGCAATGGAGCTCAACTTGAGAATGGCGATACGGTTGTTTTAATTAAAGATTTGAATGTTAAGGGAACCAGTTTTACTGCAAAAAGAGGAACAGCGGTTCGTAAAATTTCCTTAGAACTGGACAATCCTGAACATATTTCAGGAAAAGTAAACGGGCAAACTATTGTTATTCTGACAAAATATGTTAAAAAATCCTGATTAGAATTTATTCAAAACCATTCTGAAATATTAAATCGCTCACCATCGCAGTCGCCACGCCATTGATATATTCTTCAATGGCTGTATAACCAGATGGCATAATGGTATTATAGTCATTGCCATTGTTTGGATTTAAACCGTTCTGATTTTCCCAACTGTCGGGCATTCCGTCATTATCTGAGTCCAGTGGCGGCGGTAAAACGGTTAATCCCTCCATCAAATCCGCTGGGCGAAAATTATCCCACTGCCCGCTTCGGGTTTGTAAATCATTGATAGATGTTCTGGATACAATATCTCTTGGAAATGCTCCAACCTGTTGTATCAACAAATCTTCAATGTCATTACTGCTATGCGTTGTTATGGACACACTTCCCTCAGAAGTAAAATCAAATTCTCCGCTTTGATTAAATTGACCGGATACAATACCGCAGCAGGCAAATGTGTATTCATTCTGAAATAATGTATTGGTCCATGGATTATTCACAACTCCATTAAATACACCCGGATCTTCGACAAGATTATCCTCCATCCAGTATTCAGTTAATATTGGAGGAGCCGGATTTTCAGGATCAAACCAGAATGGAGCCAATGAAATACTCGGACCAGCGATATATTTGTTGCCGATAATATTAAATTCATCGCTCGCAACAATATTATGATGAATAAATCCTTCTCTTCCATTGTAAATCACATTATTTCGTACATCAGCAGGGCCAACAGACAATGCCGGAGTTCGATTTCGAGCGTGAGCAAAATAATTATGATGAATGGAAATAAAACCACCGGGAAGTGAAGAATCATCACAACTATTATCATCCAGACAAGGTCTGTGGTTTAGAATGCCTTTATTGTGTGTCCATCCGTTAGCAACATCATAGATGGGATAGGATATATTCGACCACTGAACCGTTATATGGTTTGCTCCGCCCCAAAAATCGATATTCTCATCAGCACCATGAGAAACATCCACATGATCAAGAATTATATTGTTTGCTGTTGAAAATTGGATTCCATCATGCTGACTGGAAGGCCATGAAGCATCAGGATCAGGCGGTCTGACCCGAATATGCCTTATAATAATATTATTTGTATCGCTTCCATAAGTGGTATAAAGATGCCCAACAATTGTGATTCCTGCTCCAGGTGCAGTTTGCCCGGCGATAGTGACATCGCCATGAGGAATATGCACATCACCGGTAATGATTCCCGAAACATCAAATACGATAATTCTGGCACCGGATTGATCTAAAGCCCATTGCAATGAACCTGTTCCCGATGCATTTAAGTTTGTCACCTTCAAAACCACACCATTCCTGCCACCGGTTGCGTAGGCTCCAAACCCTTCGGACTCAGGAAATGATTTTAGTTGAGCAAATGAAATAATAGAATGTGTGCAAAGAAGTAAGATGACCGGAAGTTTCATAATAAAGCACCAAAGCAGTTTTACGAAATTATAAATTTATAGCAAATAAAAATTTGTGAATGATTTGTGCTTTTCAAAAAAAAGGGCAGAAACAAAGTTACCACCCTTAAAAATCTCACTCTGAAGTCTTAATCACTTCATTCTGGAAGCAACTTTATCCCAATCAACAATATTCCAGAAGTTTTTGATGTAACCTCCTCTGTCATTGCGAGTGTCAACATAATAGGCATGTTCCCAAACATCACAAGTTAAAAGTGCGTGTTTACCATCGGTCATTGGAGTTCCGGCATTGAACGTGTTCACCAGTTCCAGTTCACCATTTTCATCTTGAACCAACCAAACCCAGCCCGAACCAAAAGTTGCCAAACCTAAAGCATTGAATTTTGCAACAAACTCTGCAAATGAACCAAATTTCGCGTTGATTTTATCAGCGAGCTCACCTGTAGGTTCGCCGCCACCGTTTGCTGAGAACCCTTCAAAATAAAAAGTGTGATTCCAAACCTGAGCTGCATTGTTGAAAACACCACCATCAGAGTTCATGATGATTTCTTCTAAAGATTTTCCTTCAAAATCAGTACCTTTGATTAAGTTATTGAGATTCACAACGTAAGCATTATGATGCTTTCCATGGTGATAACTCAAAGTTTCTGCGGAAATATGGGGTTCAAGGGCGTCTTGTGCATAAGGCAAAGCCGGTAATTCAAAACTCATTCTTTTTCTCCTGAATTTAAGATGTAAATAAAAACGATTCTCATTATATCAAGCATTTATGTTCATTTGTGATAATTTCAAGAGATTGTCACCGTTTGTTTGAATTTAACGTATTAGTTGGGAGGAAATAGTTTTTCTTCATTTTGCTGAAAAATTGATTATTTGAAGAACAATGCTTATGATTTACGTTTTTTAAAATTACGGAAAAGTTCATTAATGAAGACTGTACTGACAGGAATAACAACGACAGGAACACCGCATTTAGGCAACTATGTTGGTGCGATTAAACCTGCAATTGAAAAAAGCAAAACTGGAGATTATCGTAGTTTTTTCTTTTTGGCTGATTTGCATGCATTAATTAAATGCTGGGACCCTAAACAAATTGCTCAATCAACCAAAGAAATCGCCGCAACCTGGTTGGCATTAGGACTGGATACTGATAAAGCGGTATTTTATCGTCAGTCTGATATTCCTGAAATTCCTGAACTCACATGGTTACTGACCTGTATGTGTGCGAAAGGTCTGATGAATCGCTCTCATGCGTATAAAGCATTAGTTCAAGAAAACACGGAAAATGGTGAAAATGACCCGGATAAAGGAATCACAATGGGATTGTTTTCCTATCCGATATTAATGACTGCTGATATTTTGATGTTTAATGCCGATGAAGTCCCTGTTGGCAAAGACCAGATTCAGCATCTTGAAATGGCAAGAGACATTGCAGGACGATTCAATCATCATTTTGGTAACAAATTTAAAATGCCACAAACGGTTGTTTCTGAAGATCAGGCGATTCTTCCCGGTCTTGATGGTCGTAAGATGAGTAAAAGTTATGATAACACCATACCGTTGTGGTTACCTGAGAAGCAATTCCGCAAACATATTATGAAAATCATTACTAACTCTTTGGAGCCGGGTGAACCCAAAGATCCGAATGATTCGCATGTGTTTGATATTTACAAAGCATTTGCAACAAAAGAACAAACCGAACAATTCAGACAAGCCTATTTAGACGGAATTTCCTGGGGAGCTGCCAAACAGGAGCTCTTTGAATTGATTAACAAAGAATTATCAGAACCGAGAGAACGATACAATGAATTAATTCAACAACCGGAACTGATAGAAAAAGAACTGCTAAAAGGAGCTGAAAGAGCCAGACAGTTTTCTGCCCCGTTTTTGCAAAAATTAAAGAAAGCAGTCGGAATTCGTAAAATCACATAACAGTATTTTACAGTTCCGGCGATTAAATTTGATATGAGGTAACAACAAATGATGGACTTTAAACTTGGAACAGTGATTTCCACTCTTTGGAAAACCAAAGAGTTTATGATTTTTCGATTTTTAATTTATTTTGCAATCACATTGGCTTATGTGATTGGCACAGGAACCGGAGCCGGCATTGGCTGGACGATTGGCAGTGCCGGTGACGAGCAAAGTCAGGCAACAGGCTTAATGTATGGCATGTTTGGTGGCTTTGCAGTCGTGTCCGGTGTGCTTTATTACGTCCGTGAATACTTGCTTTATATGGTCAAAGCCGGACACATCGCCGTGATCATGAAACACATGGATGGTGAAAAAATTCCATCCGGTAAAAGCCAGATTACTTATGCACAAGGTATAGTCAAAGAGCGTTTCAAAGAAGCCTCTGTATTATTTCTGGTCGATCAGGCGATTAAGAAAGTGGTTAAATTTATCACCGGATTATTCTCAGGAATAATGAGCTTTTTGCCGATTATCCCCAAACCAATTGTCAATTTTATCAATACCGTTGTTAAGAATTCAGTCACTTATGTGGATGAAATTATTTTAGCTTACAACATTCGTAACGAAGTTGATAATCCTTGGGAAGGCTCGAAAAAAGCAGTCGTTTTATATGCCCAAAATTATAAAACATTTCTGAAAAATGCTGTATTTGTAACCATCTTTAGCTGGATTTTGACATTATTGATGGTAATTATTTTGTGGGCGCCGGTCACAGCAATGTTTGCTATCGGTAATTTTGATCCCGGATATTTGCCATTAATTATCATCATTGTTGCCTCCATAAGTATTAAAGCAGCAATCATTGATCCATTTGCTATGACTGCGTTGATGCAGGTGTTTTTTAAAGTCACAGAAGGACAAGAACCCAACCCTGAATGGGAAGCCAAACTGGAAAAAGGCTCGAAGAAATTCCGTGAAATGAAAGACAAAGCAGCAGCGTGGGTTTCTTCTAAATTCGGTGGTAAAGATAAACCACAAAATCCGGATGCCGACTTGCCTCCACAAGCATAATTTAAAAAATTTACTGCGGGGATTTATTCCCCGCAACTTTTATGAACGATATCAAAAAGCCATTTGGAACATACACTCCGACTATAAAAGCTCAAAAGCAAATCAATTTTTGCCAAAAGCTTTCAAATAATTGGTTAGGCAAACAATTAGCTCAATACATACGCAAGAAAGTCATTAAAAACAACAAGATGCCATTAGATTTAACTTTAGAAAAAGTTAAAATGCGTTGCTATTTGACTGACAATATATCTGAAAGAGGTTTCGTATTTATGCCATGGCGATATGATTTCGAAGAAAGGAAGCTTCTACTAGAAAACCTTCCAAAAGATGGAGTGTTTATTGATATCGGCGCTAATGTCGGCATATATTCATGCATTGCCGCAACGCATCTCAGTGACAAGGGAAGAGTCATCGCAATTGAGCCTAATCCAATAGTTGCTGAAAGGTTGAGATTCAACCTCAATGCAACTACTGAAAACAAAGGCAAGTTTCCTCAATTTGTGGTTTTACCTTATGGTGTCAGTGATAAACCCGGCGAGTTCGATCTCTATTTAGATTCAAAAAACCTTGGTGCAAGTTCTCTTGTCGAAAAAAACTCCGGAAACATTATCAAAATCAAATGCAAAACTCTGATGCAAATTGTTGAAGAAGCAAAACTCAAGCAAATTAACGCCATAAAGTGTGATATTGAAGGAGCAGAAGATCAAGCTCTTGTCCCCTTTTTACAAAACTCACCCAAAGAATTATTGCCTGAAATTATTATTTTCGAAAATAACCTCCAACAATGGAAATACGATTTATTAAACACACTTTCGGATTCAGGTTATCAATTATTGAAACAAACTCGCTTGAATTTAGTTTATAAGCGTCTCTACTAAAGCTGAGATATTCATCAATAGTGAGGTTAGAATCAGGAATTGTTGGAAGAGTGAAGGAGGTTCACAATTGAACAATTTAATAAAAACAACAGCATCAGAAAACTGTTCCAAGTCAATAAAACTGCTAATTTAGATTAGTTTAATAAAAATCAAAGCTGGATTCAACAACGAAGTGCAACACTCCAGTTTCTAGATTTTACTTCAAGGGGAGTTAAAAAGCCTAATTTTTTTTCTGGGTCTGTTGTTCAAAGTGTCTTCAACAGCCTGAACTTCGTTTTCTGATAACTGATCAAGAGTCTTGTTTTTAGGGAAATACTGTCTGATTAAACCGTTAGTATTTTCATTCGTGCTCTCTCCCAGGAATGATAAGGTTTGGCAAAATAGATGTTTATTCCGATAGTATCACTAATCATTTCGTGTTTTGCGAATTCCAAACCGTTATCCAAAGTCAGGGTATGTGTGATTTCATCCTTTAGCTTTTCAATACAGGCTTGACTGACATCGGTTGCCAGTTTTCGGTTCAATGGTTTGATTTTGACTTCGAGTGATTTTCTGTCAACAAGAGTCAGTAGTGCTCCTCTGTGCTTGCTGCCAATAATTGTATCACCTTCATAGTCTCCAAGGCGTGAACGATTATTTGCAACCATAGGACGTTTATCAATATCTACGCGGTTGCTTATCTTTCCACGTCTGGTTTGACCGGAGTTGTATCGTTTTCTTCTTTGTTTTTGGCATCTCAGGTGTTTAAGCAATGAGGCTTTGTTCTCTTTGTTAGCATAAATGAATTGATAGATTCTTTCGATGCTGGGTACACCATCCCAACCATCGAGTTTTAAACGACCATTGATTTGTTCGGGGGAGAATTTCTTCTTTAGCAAGTGAGTCACATAAGCCCAACAGAAGTCGGTTATTTTATTGGCATTATCAGATTTCCGTTTAACCGCAAATTCATTGGCTTGTTTGGGTCTGTATCCTCGAAGTCCGGTATTGCGTTTAATTTCACGAATTACAGTGCTTTTATGACGATTTAGGATGTTTGCTATTTCAGTTTTGCTACAATTAGTTTTCAGCAGAGCTGATATCTGATATCTTTCTGCTTCAGTAAGATGTGAATAGTGTGACATTTGCAATCTCTTTTTGGGAAGTTCAACTGCAAGTGCAACACATCACATCTTACTTTTCAACTTCGATAAAAATTTTGTTGCACTTCGTTGTTGAATCCAGCAAATTAATTAAAGTTATATTCAGCTAATTAGATCTCTTTCATTTTTAATGTCTTTTAAGGAGGTATTCCAAACAGGCGACTGTATTCCCGACTAAATTGAGACGCACTTTCATATCCATGCTTCAGAGGCCGTCAAGCCTTTTGCTAGCATTAGCTGCCTAGCCTCATTGAGTCTTATTTTTTTTTGATATTGAATAGGACTCATTGCCGTTATGGCATTAAAGTGCTTGTAGAAAGCTGAAACACTAAGCCCTACTCGATTCGCCAGTTCATTTACACGAAGAGTTTTATTAAAGTTGTTTCTAAGCCAGTCCAAAGCTTGAACAATTCTATAGCTTTTACTTTCAGTAGAAACAATTTGTCTAAGCAGTGACCCTTGGTTACTAATTAACAATCTGTAAAAAATTTCTTTGCTGATAAGTGGTGATGAAACCTCACTTACCGCCATTCCTGTGAAATTTTGAGAATTATTCCGATGAATTCTCTTAAAACTCAACATTAACTTTGCAATTAACTTTAAATCAAGTTCCATAGTTAGCCCTAGATATGGTTTATCTGCGTGGCTGAAATTATTTGGGAAATAATTGGGAGATTCAAAGAAGTAATTAAAAAACTATTTGCATCATAAATAAATGAGCTCTCACCTAGTAATACTTTCTTTTGACCTTGACCAATTAAACAGACACTTGGTGGCAATGTATATATAACTTGTGGGATTTGTAGGCTCATCCCAACGATACAGAGTCAGCCCCGGTATAGCGGTATCCAGCTTATTATTACATCCAATCAACTGAGCAATTCTTTGACTTAAGCCCTCTGCTTTCATAAAAGAAACATTATCCGGAAAATCTTTTTTCATAATTATAAATTTTTATAGCTGTATAAAGTTGACAATATCAATAAACAACTAAAATAATAACAGTCATTGACCTTCTCCCCAAATTAATACCAGATTTTGGATGAGAATTTCATCTTATGCTGCCTGTTTTGCAAAGTCCACCGGTGATAAATAATTTAGTGAACTATGTGGTCTTTTTGTATTGTAATGATTCCTCCATTGCATGATTAATTCTTTGGCTTCTTCTATATTTTTGAACCAATATTGGTTCAGGCATTCACTTCTGAATTTACCGTTCAGACTTTCAACAAATGCATTCTGAATTGGTTTTCCAGGCTGAATAAAGCCCAACTTTACTCCTGTTTGTTGTTGCCAGTAATACATGGTCTTGCATGTAAATTCTGTGCCGTTATCACATGTTATCTGATTCGGTTTCTTTCTCTGATCAATCAGTCTGTCTAAAAAATCCGCTACTTGACGGCCATTTATTGAGAATGAAACCAGCTGACCGATAACCTGACGAGAATAATCATCTATGACATTAAGTACCCTGAACCGTCTTCCATTTGCCAGTTGATCACTGACAAAATCCATAGACCATCTCATATCCACTGATGAAGGCATCACCATTGGCAACCTTGGCCGAACCAGTTTTTCGTTTTCGTGTCCGTACTTGCAAAGCCAAGCTCTTTGTATATACGATAAGTCCGCTTGCGATTGCAAACCAAACCCTCTGTTTTTATAATACTGTGTAAAAACAAATAGCCATAACTGGGATGCCTTTTAGCTAATTCCAGCAAACGTAATCTGATACTTTTATCCTTGTCAGATTTATGATGATATCTGAAACCGCTCCGACTGATGCCTGCCAATTTACATGATGACCTTTCACTAAGATGAAAGGTTTTCTTCATGTGTTTGGCTATCTGCCTTTACCAACAGGCTTTACCACTTTTTGAGAGAACATCCCTCATTGCTTCATTCTCAAAGCTTTTCAGCCAGTAGCTTTTTCAATTTAGCATTTTCATGTTCCAATTCTTTGAGCCTTTTGGCTTCTGAAACTTCAATCCCGCATACTTGCTTCGCCAGTTGTAGAAAGTGCCGTTGGAAATTCCAAGCTGGCGACAGATGTCATCAACCTTTACTCCGGATTCATGCTGTTTAATAGCTCTGATTATTTGTTCTTCTGTAAATCGTTTTTTCTTCATTTTGAGATCTCCTGCGTTGTAGTTTAATTGGAAATCTCATCCTTGTCATGGTTCTTTTTTTGGGGGGAAGGTCATCATCAGCTATTTTATGGACTAATTTATTCTGCATTGAGAGAAATAGGCAAAAATCATATTGGATTATTCTACAGCTAATTATATTAAAGTGTAATGGTCAAGTTTTTCCGGACACATTTTTAGGCTGCTTTTTTAATTCGTTATATTTTTTGTTTGGTGTTGTGTATCCAATTGCTGAGTTCAGCCTTTTGTAGTTGTAAAAGTAGATATAACTCTCAACTTCAGCAATCACTGCTTCATGATTAATAAAGCTTAATGTGTTCAACCTTTCTGTTTTCAGATTTCTAAAAAAACGTTCCATAACTGCATTGTCCCAACAATTACCTCTGCGGCTCATACTTCTGATTATTTTGAGTTGGTCGCAATACACATCAAACATGTTTGATGTGTATTGCGTGCCTTGATCTGAATGAACCAGCAAGTTGCTGGTCATTGGTCGCTTACGATTGATGGCATTTTTCAATGCCAAGGTGGCAAGCTGTGCATCTGGTGTCTTTGACAGTGCCCAGCCTACAATTTCTTTGGCACCCAAATCAAGTACGGCAGCCAGGTAACTCCAGCATTGGTGGTTTCGTATATAAGTGATGTCTGTGACCCAATGAGTGTTGGCCTGTGGCTGATTAAACTGTCGATTTAAGACGTTTCCAACTTTTGTATTACTGATGCCACCATCAGGGTATTGGTGCTTTTTCTTAGGCCTGATTGCTACAATGTTTGCCTCTTTCATGAGACTGGCTGCTTTGTATTTGCCAATATTGAATCCTTCATTGTTTAGTTGCTTTTTCATTCTGCGTTTGCCGTAACTGTGATTGGTTTCAATAGCGTTTGTTTGATGATACGAAGCATTTGTTGCTTTTTCGCAGATATGGGCTTTTCTTTGACTTGGTCGTAATACGTACTGGTTGGAACGCTAAACACTTCGCAAAGTTCTTTGGTCTGATATTTTGGGTGCGCCATCTTTATTTTTTAATCATTTGACTTAATCCTTTCGAACAAAGATGGCTGCGGCCTTTTTTAGTATTTCATTGTCTCTTTTGGCACGCCATAATTCTTTTTTCAGCCTTTGGATTTCTTGTTGCTCAGCTGTCATTGCTTGAGTTCCTTGGGGTGTTTTTCCGTGAATTTCATCAATATATTGCTTTTTCCAGCGACTGACCGCTGTTTGACCTGCACCTGATATATCCATGACTTGCTTGTAGGTATAACCTTCTTCAACCATCAATTTGGCATAATCACGACGCTGCTCAACCGTAAATGATAATCTTTGTTTCTTTGACATTATCTAACCTCTGTTTTCAGTATTATATAGGCTAAAAATGTGTCCGAGTTTATTAGACCACTACAAATTGAGTTAACCAGTTTTTTTCAATAAAAATAGAGTTGTTTTTGTGCAAAACGCGGGGGGGTTGTGTGTATGATCTGTAAAAGATGTAATAATTTGTTTTTTTAACACATAAGCATGATTAAAAATTACAAATAGTCAGACAAATAATTTTTGTGATAATATTATAAAAAGCTCGATACAAAACTTACTCAACTCATGATAAAAAAATCCGATAAACTCAAGGGCGTTTGCTACGATATACGCGGTCCTGTTCTGGATGCGGCGAATGCCATGGAAAAGAATGGCCAGAAGATATTAAAACTAAACATTGGTAATCCGGGAGCTTTTGGTTTTGAAACGCCTGAGGATATTGTCAAGGATGTAATTCACAATTTGCCAAATGCCGAGGGGTATTGCGACTCCAAGGGTCTGTATTCAGCAAGAGTTGCCATTTATCAGCATTATCAGGAAAAAATTTCAAAGTTTAAATTTGAGCACATTTTTATCGGTAATGGTGTCAGTGAATTAATCCTGATGGCGATGCAGGCGTTATTGAATAACGGGGATGAAATATTGATTCCTGCTCCCGATTATCCGCTGTGGACAGCCGCTGTCAATCTTTCTGGAGGTCGAGCCGTTCATTATCTTTGTGATGAAGAAAAAGACTGGGAGCCCGATTTAGATGACATTGAGTCAAAAATCACTAAAAAAACCAGAGGAATTGTGGTCATTAATCCAAACAATCCGGCCGGTGCTGTTTACTCTGAAAAAACTCTGCTCAAGATCATTGAAATTGCCAGAAAACACAATCTGATAATCTTTAGCGATGAAATTTATGACAAAGTCCTGTATGACGATACGAAGTTTACCTCAACAGCCTCTCTCGCTGATGATTTGATGTTTGTGACTTTCAACGGTTTGTCAAAAAACTATCGTGCCGCCGGCTACCGAACCGGATGGATGGTCATCAGTGGCAAAACAGAGGATGCCACAGATTATATTCAGGGATTAGAAATGGTCTCTTCAATGCGCTTGTGTGCGAATGTTCCCACCCAATTTGCGATTCAAACAGCACTTGGAGGCTTTCAAAGCATTAATCAATTAGTTGCCGGAGAAGGTCGTCTCAATCAGCAAAGGCTCACTGCATACGATATGTTAAACAATATTCCCGGTGTTTCTACAACTAAACCAAAGGGAGCCATGTATTGCTTTGTGAAGGTGGATAAAGAAAGATTTAATATAAAAAATGATGAGCAAATGATTCTGGATTTATTAAAAAGCAAGCAAATTCTGTTGGTTCACGGAACAGGATTCAACTGGCCCAAACCCGACCATTTTCGCCTTGTCTTTTTGCCACACAAAGAAGTCCTCGAAGAAGCTATCAACCGCATGGCGGATTTTTTCAGCGATTATCAACAGAGGAATTAGCTATGGATGGAAAATCAAGAAAAAATATCCAAATAGGCTCTTCCGTTTCAGTGGTGCAAAAACACCACCAAAGAACTGGCGAACTCACCCAAGGAATTGTGAAAAACATCCTTACAAATTCTCCCAATCACCCTCATGGGATTAAAGTGAGACTGGAATCGGGAGTTGTTGGGAGAGTGAAAGAGGTTTATTGATTGATACTCAATTGTTGAGTTAAATTATTACTAGTACAATTGTTTCAGTTTTACCATGAAGAACATGGAGTTCATGAAGATAATTTCACTTTTTAACCTTCATGTCCTTCAAGACCTTCATGGTTATTAGCCCTTTTTTAATACTTCCCGTCCAGAAAGTTCTGCAACATCTGATGTCCCTGCTCTGTCAGGATGCTTTCGGGATGAAATTGAACACCTGAAATTGCATATTCTTTATGACGAAAACCCATGATTTCGTCAAAGTTGCCGTTTTCATCTTCAGTCCATGCGGTGATTTCCAGACAATCCGGTAAGGATTCTTTTTCTACTACCAGCGAGTGATAACGCGTGACTTTAACCGGATTTTCAATTCCGGTGAAAACCGAGCTATTGTTGTGATAAACCGGAGATGTTTTGCCATGCATTATTTGTTTGGCTCGAATCACTTTACCACCAAAAACCTGTCCTATCGATTGATGACCAAGACAAACACCCAGAAGTGGAATTTTACCGGCGCAGGCTTTGATCATTTGCATGGAAATTCCTGCTAAATCCGGATCACAGGGACCCGGTGAAATTACAACTTGTTCAGGATTTAAGGCTAATGCATCTTCTACGGAGATTTCATCATTTCTGAAAACCTTGACTTTACAACCGAGTTCGCCAAAATATTGCACCAGGTTGTAAGTAAATGAATCATAATTATCAATCATCAATAGCATCAAATTTCTCCTTTTGCAGCCACTTCAACGGCTTTAAACACGGCTTTGCCTTTATTTATGGTTTCTTCCCACTCTTTTGTCGGATTGCTGTCTGCAACGATACCTGCGCCTGCTTGAACATGTAGTTTTTCATCTTTAATTACTGCGGTACGAATCGCAATCGCCCAATCCATATCATCATGCCAGCCCCAATATCCAACCGCTCCGGCATAGACATTACGTTTCACCGGCTCCATTTCAGCAATCACCTCCATTGCCCTGACTTTGGCAGCACCTGAAAGTGTCCCCGCAGGAAAAACGGCCTTAATCACATCAATATTGTCTTTGTCTTTTTGCAACTTGCCCTGAACTTCGGAAACAATATGCATTACATGTGAATAGTGTTCGATTATCATTTTATCGACCAACTCTACCGAACCAATTTTTGCCACTCTGCCAACATCATTTCGACCTAAATCAATCAACATCAGGTGTTCCGCAAGCTCTTTGGGATCATTAAGTAATTCTTGTTCAAACTTTTCATCTTCTTCAACGGTTGCACCTCTTGGACGTGTTCCCGCAATGGGTCTGAGGGTAACTTTATCAACGTGCTTACGCACCAATACTTCAGGAGAAGAACCCACAACCTGATAATCCTGAAAATCCATAAAATACATGTAAGGGCTGGGATTAGATGCTCGCAATGCCCGATAAACATCCATCGGACGCGCTGTGAATGGCATACTCATACGTTGTGAGAGAACAACCTGCATAATATCACCTGCGGCAATCAGTTCTTTACAATCAGTGACTGCTTTTTCAAATTCAGCTTGCGAAAAGCTCATCTCAATATCGGAATCTCCCGGCAAACCATGATTAATCATTTCCGCATAACCTGTGGAACCACTGCGAAGACGATGAGTGAGTTCTTCCAGTCTTTTCTGCCCTTTTGCATAAGCCATATTATCTTCGGGATTGACATGAATAATTATCCAGACTTTACCTGACAGATTATCAAAAACAGCAATTTCTTCTGCTACCATCAGATTGACATCAGGAATTTTTAATTTGTCTATTGGTGCTTTGTTTTTGAGCTTATCTTCAATGTGTTCGATGATTTCATAACCCAGATAACCAACCAATCCACCATTAAATGCAGGAAGCTCATCAATCTTTGGGACTTTATACTCCTGTTTAATTGCTCTAAGTTCGTCAAGTACATTTTCACAAGTATAAGATTCTTCAATTTCACCCAGAACATATTTGGTAATTTCATCTCCTCTGGCAATATAGTTAGTATCAGCTGATAATCCGATGATAGAATATCGCCCCCAGCGAGATCCACCCACCACAGATTCCAATAAAAATGTATTGCGTCCGTTTGCAAGCTTAAGCCATGCGCTTAATGGTGTGTCCAAATCAGCTGAAACACATTTATAAACAGGAACCCTGTTGTAACCTTGCTGTCTGAAATTTTCGAATTGTTGCTGAGTTAACATATTTCTTAAGTTGATTTGCTATTGACTGTATTTGAATTGATAGAGAAAAAGAATTCAATTATTTTGACAGCATTCTGAGATATTCTTCATGTCTTTTTTTAGCAGAAATTCTCGAAGCATTAATGTAATCAATAATTTCGCTTTCATTTTTTAATTTTCCTGAAATTTTTTTTGTATTATCACCATCTAATTTAATGACTGCTGACTCTTTTCCATCATCACAGTAAACATCAATTTCATCTCTAAAATCCCCCCTGCTATGGTAAATACATTCAGAAGACTTTGCCGGAGTTGAAAATATATTTCCTTCACCGTTTCTCATACAATGTTGCTCTGAAATTAAATATTCAAAAGAGTTTAAAAAATCAGACTGTTGCAGGTATTGCTCACTTATCTGATTCGAAATTGCTTTTCTGTCAACTACAACTAAAGGAATTCTTGATACAGCTTCTCTGCCAAATTTCTCCAATTCTTGTTTTGAAACTGGTGTCATACTTCTATGATCGCTTGTAATGACTAAAATACCATCTTCAAAAAAATTTTCTTGTTCTAGTTTTAAATAAAATTCGTATAAACTTTTATCTGCAAATCTTGTTGTTTTTTCAATTGATTTCTCTCGTGTTACTGGGTCAATATATGGAGCATGAGTTGAAACAGTAATTACTGTAATAAAGTAATTTTTATCTAGTGTTTTTATATAATCAATGACCCGATTAAACAAAACATTGTCAGCAACAGACCTGAATCCAAATCTGGGGAAACCTTTATAGCCTTTGTATGATTGACCTTCCACATAATCAAACCCTAAATTTCTCATAAACTCACCGGTATTAGTAAATTTCAAACTGGCTCCATCAAGAAATGCGGTATGATATTCATTATCGTTAAATATTATTGGAACGTTTCTTTCCAGATTCAAATAACCCACTCGCCCCCTGTCAACTGTCATTGCTGCAATATCTCTGAATGTTTTCTCACCAGTCAACAACGCCAAGCGCCCTTCCAGACTGGTAAAATTGTTGGCAAAGAAATTGGTATAATATCTGTTTTCTTGCGCTAAGTGATCTAAATTTGGCGTCCAATCATTCAATCCTGAAAATAATTTACTTTGATACATTGATAGAGATTCCCAAACAACCAAAATAATATTTGGTCGAGAAACATTGTTGTTTTGGGAACATGTGAGCGCATTGAATTTGTTATTTTTCTTTAGCGACTCATTCTCAATTTTTAAACTGTAATTAACAGCTGAAGATGTCTTCAGATTTATATCAACAATATTTCTTATTGTCACATCATTTATATAGTCTATTCTTTTTACAAAAAAAATCATCCCCAAAAGAGTGAGAAAGATCATTCCAGAAAAAACTTTATCTTTATTTTTAAAAGTGAGTGGTTGATGTTTAAACACGAAAAGGAAAATGCTGAGGGAACTGATTAACAGAATTAAGACCGATGCTAACTTATTGTTTTTATTCAATATTTCAACAATTAAATCAAAATTGAAGTAAATCCAAATATCTGAAAACATTAATCTTTGATTCAAAAATTTATAAAGATAAATATCAATCAAGCTATAAATAAGATAAATAACAAAAACTAATCTTGAACTAAATCTAATCAAATAAGTTTTAGAAAAAAAGCCAAAAAACAATATTATAAATGCAAATATTGCCACTCTGGAATCAACACTGATAATCCAGTATTTATAACAACCCAAACAATCTGTTAACTTCCCTAGTGACTTATCAACCACTACTCCACGATAATTAATCATCATAAATATAAAGATTGAAAAGGTATAGAAAAGGATATTATTGATTGGCTTTATTGTTTTATAAGTCATTAAATATACAAAATAATCAATAAATGAGATAATACCAAATTCGGTATTTTAAATCACAGATATTAATGCAAAAAGAAAAGAAACTTTTTATTACATCAGCTTTGCCTTATGCAAATGGAGCTTTGCACTTAGGACATATTCTGGAGCACACTCAGTCGGATATTTGGGCGAGAATTCATCGTTCTATCGGTCGTAAAGTGCGTTATTTGTGTGCGGAAGATGCTCATGGTGCACCGATTATGCTGCGAGCGGAGAAAGAAGGAGTCACGCCTGAGGAGTTTGTTGCAGGAACTCGCGAAGAGCATTGGCAAATTTTGCAAGGTTTCAATATTTCTTATGATCATTACCATACCACTCACTCTCCTGAAAATCAGGAAATGGTCAATCGTATTTATAATGGACTGAAAGCCAATGGACACATTGAAACTGAAGTTGTTGAACAACTTTTTGATACCGAAAAAAATATGTTTCTCGCAGATCGTTTTGTTAAAGGTGAATGCCCAAAATGCGGAACAGCAGACCAGTACGGTGATAATTGCGAAAACTGTGCGGCAACATACAATGCTATAGAGCTAAAAAATCCACGTTCAGTAATTTCTGGTGGAACACCAATCATTAAAGAATCGCTTCATTATTTCGTCAATTTACAAAATTTTGAGGATATGCTCAAAGATTGGATGAATCAAGGAGCTTTACAAGAGCAAGTCATCAACAAACTACAGGAATGGTTTGAAATGGGCTTACAATCCTGGGACATTTCTCGTGATGCTCCCTATTTTGGTTTTAAAATCCCAGAAACAGAGGATAAATATTTCTATGTCTGGTTGGATGCGCCGGTAGGTTATTTAGGCAGCTTGAAATATTACTGCGAACAACACAATGAAGATTTTGAGGACTGGATTGCTCCGGACGCAAATACGGAAATGGTACATTTTATCGGCAAAGATATTCTTTATTTTCACAGTTTATTCTGGCCGGCGATGTTATACGGCTCAGGAATCAAAGTTCCGGATTCAGTTTATGTGCATGGTTTTATCACGGTAAATGGCAAAAAAATGTCTAAATCTCGCGGAACTTTCATCAACGCATCAACCTATTTGAAACACTTGCAACCGGATTATTTGAGATATTATTACGCTTCAAAATTATCGGAAAATATCGTAGATATTGACCTTAATCTAGAAGATTTTGTAGCAAAAGTTAATTCTGATTTGGTTGGTAAAATTGTTAATATCGCCAGTCGTTGTGCGGGTTTTGTCACCAAGAAGTTTAATTCAACTCTTTCTTCTGAGATGAATAATTCTGAACTTTATCAACAGTTTATCGAAAGTTCTGAAGAAATATTACAATTATTCAAAGACAGAAAGTATTCCAAGGCTATCAAGATAATCATGTCGTTAGCGGATTCTGCCAATCAATACATTTCAGATATGGCTCCGTGGCAAGCAATTAAGGATGAAAACAACTTGGAACTGGTTCATAAAGTTTGCTCTGATGGTATCAATCTGTTCCGTGTCCTCATGTCGTGGCTTTCTGCGGTGGTTCCGGATACTGCCGAAAAAGCTGAGGAATTTTTAAATATCCGTTTTGCCAACTGGCATGATATTGAACAACCTCTTTTTAATCACCAAATTAACAAATTCAAACCTTTAATTACTCGAATTGAAATGTCATCCGTTGAAAGTATTATCGAAGATTCCAAGCAAGATTTGGAGTCACTGGAGCAAGAAACCGGCAATTTATCCAAACATTTAACAAACGACCCGATAAATGAAACCATAAATTTTGATGATTTTGCCAAAGTCGATTTAAGAGTCGTTAAAATCATTAATGCTGAGCATGTTGAAGGAGCTGATAAGTTATTGCAATTAACGTTGGATTTGGGTGGTGAGAAAAGAAATGTCTTTGCCGGAATCAAATCAGCCTACAAACCGGAAGATTTAATCGGCAAAAATACGGTTATGGTGGCAAATCTGGCACCACGAAAAATGCGCTTTGGAGTTTCTGAAGGCATGGTATTGGCAGCAGGACCGGGTGGTGAAGATATTTTTATTCTGAATCCGGATAATGGCGCAGAACCCGGAATGAGAGTTAAATAAAACTTTAACTTCAAATTAACATATTATTAACTCACGATTAGGTAGAATACAAAATATGGACAGTAAAAAGCCAATCTACAAATCCATCCCTTTTTGGATTGTGGTTTTAATACTCCTCTACTCTTCTCTCGGGTTTTTTACTGTTCCATATTTTGCAAAAGACCCGCTTCAGGATTTTGTTTCAAAAAATCTAAATTCATCAATTACTTACAAGGATTTTAAATTTAATCCATTTAGCTTTTCTACGACCATTGAAGACATTGAATTAAAATCAAATGACGGAACACCTTGGTTTCATTCCGATAAAATTTATGCCAATCTCAATTTCTGGCAAACACTTTTTTCAGATTTTAGCTTTTCATCGATTCAGTTTGAGAAACCACATTACCGGCTTCAAACTGAAAATAACTCAGCAAAATATCCGCAATTATCAACTCAAAAGTCTAGTGACGGCTTCGATGAATTTGCTTTATACATCGGTGAAATTGGTATTGACAAAGGTTCTGTTGATTATATCGACTCCAGTCAAAATAAAACCATCAATCTTGAATTAAAACAAATTCTCTTTAACCATCAAAAGTTTACAACCGCTGATGTCAATACGAATTTCAATTTATCTTTCATAACCAATCATGATGAAAAAGCAAATATACACGGAACATTGAATTTTGCTAAACTCAATGTGATTGCGGAGTGGCAGCTCGAAAACTGGAAAGTGAAGACGGTGGGTGAGTTTATCAGTGATGAAGAAAACGAATTGTTTGGATTTAATGAATTTTCAGGTCAGATTGACTCAAATGGTACTGTTTCTACAACTAATCTTGTGAATAATCCTCCATTGATAAGTATTCAAAATTTAGTTGTTTCAAATTTTAAGGCAAATCCAAATGATGAACAACACCCTAAAGTCGAGATTCCTCGAATCCAAATCAACAATGCAACTTTAGAATCAGAAAAAAATAATCTGACAATTGAATCTATCTCAAGTACAGATGCCAAGTTTTCTGTCACCATAGACGAAAGTTATCAGCTTTTAATGAAAGGTTTTGGTGCACAGTCTCCACTAGTTGAAAATGAATCGAGTCAAACCAAAGATTTTTCTTTTAAAATCAATAATATCAAAGCCGTTAACACTTTATTGAAGACCAATAAAATTAAGCAGAGTGCAACATTTCAACAAGATTTTACGCTTCAATCCCTGGAAATTAACAACCTGACAAATCTGGATTCACAAAAAACAACTCTAACCACAATTATCAATACCGGGTCAAATCAAAATATTGACGTTTCAAGCGAGTTGACACTGGTTCCTTTTACTTTAGATTCTAATCTCAATGCACAAAATGTTTCCATCGAAGAATACAACTCGTGGATTCCTGAGGCTGTTAAATTATCTGTTGAGAAAGGTTCGTTATCCGCTCAACAAAAAATCAGCTTCGATGATAAACAATTCACTTCAACAGGGACATTTGCAGTTGATGAACTCAGACTTTTGGATAGCAATGATGAATTATTTCTTGGTGTTAACAACTTAAATATCAATGAATCATCGATTGACTTTATGCAAAAATCAATCTTGCTGAATCAAATTCAGATCAATCAAGCCAGCGGAACTTTAACAGTTTCAGAAGAGAAACAACTCAATCTCTCTAACATTACTAACAATGAAGAGAATGAAAGTAGCCCTACAGATAAAGACTGGTTAATTGAAATCAAGCAAATTGAGTTTATCGATGGACAAACCCGATTACTAGACAAAAGCATTACACCAAACTATTCAGCGCAACTGAGCAAGTTGAATGGCACAGTTAAAGGGTTATCCAGTGAAAATCTCAGCAAAGCAGATGTTGATTTAACCGGATTACTTGATGATTATGCCGATTTAAAAATTAATGGACAAATCAATCCTCTTTCAGACGAAGCATACACAGATATCAAAATTCAGGTTCAGGATTTAGGTCTGCAAAATTTTAGTGCTTATAGCGGAAAATATCTGGGGTTTCCGGTCAATCGTGGCAAAGTGGATTTGGACTTATCTTATAAATTGAACAAAAATATTCTCAAAGGCGAAAACAATCTGCAATTCAAACAGTTGGAATTAGGTGATAAAACAAATAGCAAAGAGGCTGTTAATATTCCCTTAAAACTAGCTGTCAGTCTTCTCACTGACGGTAAAGGTATTATGAAAATAAATTTACCGGTAAGCGGTAATATTGATGATCCTGATTTTAGTTATGGCGGACTTGTCATCAAAGCTTTCTTTAAACTGATCACCGGAATTGTAGCCTCACCATTTAAAATTTTGGGCAAATTGGTTCCCAATGGTGACAATATCGACCTTTCAGGAATTAGCTTCATCCCAGGTTCAGATCAGTTAAGCGAAGCAGAAAGCAATAAACTCAATGCAATTGATGAAATCCTCAAAAAAAGACCTGCATTAATTCTGGAAATGTCATCAAACCCGAATTCAATTGAAGACATTCAAGCCATAAAACAAAAATTATTATTACAAAAACTGGGAATCTCCGAAAAACCTGAGTTTTCACAGGAAATTGAATTGAAGCCTTTGAAGCAACAATTTATCACCATTTTTGGTAAAGATAAATTCGAAGAAGCCGAAGTCCAATTCACCAATGAAAATCAACTCGATAAAGCTAAACTCTCGCAATATTTGTGGGAACAACTGATCAATGAAGAACATCCTGTTGAGCAACTACAAGCTCTTGCCAAAAGTCGTATGCAAATCGTTCAAAGTAAACTCATTGAAGAATTCAACATATCTGAGAACAGAATTTTCCTAAAAGCAAATGCAGAAATTCCAGCCGATTCTCAACATATACAATTTAGCATTGCTCACTAAATCATTTATCACCGTAAAAAGCATTAATTTCAGGTATGGTAAAAAAGTTCTCGGTATTGTATACTAATTAAAATTGTAAACCCGAACCCAATTGATTTATATGATTATCTGTCTGGTTCACCTTCAAAAAACCGCCAGATAACAGTATTGAGAATATCGCATGCAACGAGCAAGAAAAGTCTTAAAAGATGTGTTTGGCTACAGTGAATTCAGACATCATCAGGAAAATATTATCGACACTGTTCTGAATTCAGATTCAGACGTCTTGGTATTAATGCCAACCGGTGGCGGGAAATCAATCTGCTATCAAATTCCATCCCTTATTTTAAAAGGTACTGGAATTGTTATATCGCCGCTGATAGCGCTCATGCAAGATCAGGTTGAAGCACTCCAACAATTGGGAATTCGAGCCGCATTCATCAATTCCAGCCAAACCGTTAAACAAAATGACGAAGTCAAACAAATGCTTCTGGATGATAAACTGGATTTGCTCTATCTATCGCCGGAAAGACTTCTCAAAGATGAAACGATGGAGTTACTTAAAAATTCTAAAATCTCCTTATTTGCTATTGATGAAGCTCACTGTGTCTCGGAGTGGGGACATGATTTCAGACAAGTTTATCAGGAACTCAAAGTCCTGACCGATGAGTTTCCCGAGACTCCGAAAATTGCTTTAACAGCAACTGCCGATGAAAAAATCAAAAATGAAATCGTTAAGCAATTAAAATTACAAAACACCAAAATTTTTGTTAATAGTTTTGATCGTCCAAATGTTAAATATGAAATCGTAGAACGAGAAAGTGGTTTTCAGCAACTGAATAAATTTCTTAAAAACAACCATCCCAATGATTCAGGGATTGTTTATTGTCTTTCCCGTAAAAAAGTCGAAGAAACTGCCGACTTCCTCAACAAAAAAGGTCGAAATGCTCTGCCCTATCATGCCGGAATGAGTTCAGCCAAAAGGGCGGAGTATCAAAAGAGATTTCTTGCAGAGGATAATATAATTATTGTTGCGACAATCGCTTTTGGTATGGGAATCGACAAACCGGACGTGCGATTTGTGGCTCATTACAGCTTACCTAAAAATATTGAATCGTACTATCAGGAAACCGGGCGTGCCGGTCGTGACGGAATGCCCTCGAATGCCTGGATGGCATATAGTTACAAAGATGTGGTATTGCTACGTCAGTTTATCACCGGTTCCAATGCTGAGGACGCACATAAACGAGTTCTCAACAATAAACTCGATTCATTGATAGACTTATGCGAACAAAGCTCCTGTCGAAGACAAACTCTTCTCGCTTACTTTGGTGAGGAAATGGAAAAACCTTGCGGCAATTGTGATAATTGCCTCAATCCACCGGAAAAAATCAACGTCACCGAATCTGCCAAAACTGCTTTATCTGTTGTAAAAGCCACTGGAGAAAGATTCGGAATTATGTACCTGATTGATGTTCTGACAGGTAAAAAAGATGAGCGAATTCTTGAAAACAGACATGATAAGCTCAGTGTTTTCGGTGTCGGTGGGAATGAAACCAAAGGTTGCTGGAGAACGATTTTCAGGCAACTCATTACTCATCAATACTTGCTTATCAACGAAGAACAGCACAATGCGCTCAATCTCACCGATAAGTGCGAACAACTGCTTAATGGTGATGACGAATTCTTCATAAAGAAAGTCACTAAGAAAACCAAGAAAACAGTTAGCAAGGAAGAACATGCCAGCGATTATGAGTTGAAAAACTATGACCAACCGTTATGGAAAGCATTGAAAGAACTTCGCACCGAATTAGCCACCGAGCAAGGTGTGCCTCCATACATTATTTTTACCGATGCATCCATGCTGCAAATGGTCAAATCCAGACCCACCGACAAAGATCAGTTCAAGTACATTACAGGCGTCGGTGAATTCAAATCTGAGAAGTATGGTGACCGTTTTTGTGCTTTAATCAATAAATTCGACAACCAGCAAGATGTTAACGCCAGACTCAGTGATAACAGTAAAGAAACCATTTATCTTTTCAATCAGGGACACACTCCGGAAGATATTGCCGAAGAACGTGATATCAACCTCAACATGGTTTATTCACATCTTGCCGAAGCTGTCAAATATGGTTCTCTGGAACTGACTAAAGTCGTAGGACTGCCGCAAGATGAAATTGATGAAATCATATCAGTTGCCGAAATTACCGGCTACCTCGAAGATAATAAACTAAAACCGGTATTCGATATGCTAGATGGTGAATATAGTTACGGCGTTTTAAGATGTGTATTGGCAGGCTTATCCTCTGATGTTTGATAAATTACTGATCGCGGCAAAAGGTGTCGCAATGGGAGCTGCTGATGTTGTTCCCGGAGTTTCAGGTGGGACTATCGCATTAATGACCGGAATTTATCCGCGTTTAATCAATGCTATTGCCAGTTTCGATATTGAATGTATAAAACTGTTTTTCAGCGGTCGATTTAAAGAATTTTGGAAGCACATAGACAGCAGTTTCCTGCTCCCTTTGCTTCTTGGCATTCTAACGGCTTTTGTGCTGCTTGCGCACTCCATCAAATATGCCATAGCTAATCATCCTGTGCCAACTTGGTCGTTTTTCTTCGGACTCATTATAGCTTCTGCAATTTTAATCATTCAGCATATCAAACATAAAAAAGCAGTTCATTTTTTATGGCTCATTCCGGGAATTGCTTTCGGATATTGGATTGGTTCAATGACATCAATTCCATTCCCGGATAACAACACCGCCGTTTTTATTGCCGGAGGTATCGCTATTTGCGCAATGATACTTCCCGGAATTTCAGGTAGTTTTATATTATTACTCATAGGTATGTATGAAACCCTAATCAATGCAGTTGCTGACAGAGATTTTGCGGTACTGTCCATATTTGCAATTGGTGCGGTAATAGGCTTATTAATCTTTACCCGAGTGATTAAATTGGTCCTCGCCAGATTTTACGAAGCCTCTGTTTTTTTTCTCAGCGGACTCATGCTCGGTTCACTGGTCAAAGTCTGGCCCTGGAAAACAGAAACCACCAACATCCTCCCGAATCTTCATCCACAACCACAAACCACACTGGCAATTTCCATGATGATTTTAGCTTTTGTGATTGTGTTTGGAGTTGATTATTTGGGGAGAAAGTTAAGTACAAAATAGTTAGGTATTTGAGCTTATATTCAGTGTATTTTCTGACTGGCTCTTGATAGGAGTTTAATACTTTATGATACTTTTGCCTGTGCGAAAAGTAACACAAAACACACCCCAAACTCTCAGCCGTTGGCTTCCCTTAATATTTTTTCAAATTTGGCGTTTGCAAAAAACTCACATTGCAAGCAATGCTCAGACACTTGCAAACGTAATTCCAAATTCTTCAGAAATATTTCGGTGAGAGTAAAGGGGTTTATATGAACCACAGTCATACTGAGCGAAGTGGACGAAGTCCACGAAGTCGTAAGACCAAACGGCAGGATAGCCGTTTTGCCACGCGAAGCGACCCGAAGGGCTCGTAGCAGGAGCGAAGAGACAATCTCATCAAATTACTCGTCATGCCGTTATTTCAGCATCTCCTAACGATTCCCTGATTTATAACATGACTTTTGGGTTGTTGGCCTTAGCCAACCTTCCAATGAAACTAACCATCTCCAGCTTCAATCGTACCGTCATCCACCATCATTTGTTTGATTCTTGCCATCGCTTGCGAATCACTTTCACCGTTATTGGCATGATACTTGTAGCGTTTACCGCCGACTCCAAGTTTCATCATCTTCATGGTTGATGAATGAACATTTTGTGGTGACCATGTTGCCATACTATCATTACGATTAACAGCTACAGTTCTTGAACAATTGGTGTCATTCAACCCGTTCACACCCTCACACTTGGCTGGGTAAAAATTAATCACATCATCATCCGGATTAGCCATTGCTTTAAACTTCAAGGGGATACCGGCATCGGCACTCAAGCCGTTTTGTGTGTGTTTATCTCCGCTGACGGTATACATCATCACCGTTCTTTTGATCGGATCATGAACCAGTAAGATCCAAAATCTGTTAGAATTATTCCCATACATATAAGGCTCATAAGCATCGACTGCGGCCGTATCATAGTTAAAAAACGAAACCACTCTATAAGAATGCTTAATATCACTGATATAGTAAACATACTCAGGCTTATCTCCCACATAAGCCATCACCTGTGGATGCAATGAAATATCATCAAACACTTCAAAACCGGTATTTATGTTATCATTAAAAATAAACTTTGATGAAGTTGTATCGGTATTTCCACTGTTATCATAACCACTCGCACTACCGGTAATATGCCATGTGTAATCAGTCACCCAATCCATAGACGGAGTGTGTAAATTGTCTCTCCAGCCGAATTTTACATATTCATAGGTACGACCGGCAATGGTAAACTCCAAATGCCCGGGGTCTCTGAATAATAAATGCACCGGATAGGAATCCACAATCACAGCCGGATGAATAGTTGCAGAACCAACAGGAACCCCGTCATCCATTACATTACAATCAGCATCAAATTCAGCCATCACCGGGGATTCATTATGGTTCTGTTCTTTAATGCCCATTCATAGCCCGTGATTTTAGCGTTATTGGTGTGGAATCAATAATCGAAATAAAGTCTTTACATTTCTTTTTATGTTTGGATGAGAACTGACCCATCTAGAACTTCAAATTCATTTAAAGGCTCGATACTTCTTTTGCTTAATGCTTCTGAAAATGTAGAGCGTTTCACTTTTAGTGCATATGATAGTGGCTATTTGTGTGAGTATTAAAACCACTGATCACTCTTCTACCCAGTGATTTGGTTTGAGTAATCTGTCCGTAAACAACCCGTATTAATAAATCCCAGGTTTTGAATGATTTTAGGTATCTGTCTGCTTTTTTCGTTGGCAATTATTTTTTAAATGCATTTTTGAAATGGTTCAATAACTGAGAAAATCGTGTCATACTCTTCATAGTTGCAATGTTTGTGTTTTTTAAGTCTGAAAACTTGGTTATATACCGCAAAACCAAACATTGCAATGCTTTCAGAACATACTCTAAAAATTTAACCGGACACTAGTGGAATTTATTTCAGCATCTCCTAACGATTCCGTGATTTATTACATGACTTTTGGGTCGTTGGCATTAGCCAAAGTTGTCTTAGGAACACAGAGATCACACAGAAGACACGGAGTTGCACAGAGCTTTTTTATTTATAAACCGACATACGTTCCAAACCGTCATACCTGCGTAGGCAGGTATCTCAATAATTTTATATCTCGCTCCAATGCTCAGCGTTGGAGTATTTAGCATACGTTCCCACGCGGAACGTGGGAACGAGATTAAAAAGTCCGGCGCGTTTCTTTCTTTTGAAGAATCCAATCTTGATTCATTAATAGTCATTTCCCTTGCACATAATGTGGAGCTAACCTGCTAGTCTTTTCATGGTCAGGATGGCCATGGAAGGCTCTTTGTTGATAGGTGGCGCAGCCATTTGAGCACTCGGTCATATATTTTGCTCCGTTTCTGTTTTATCTTTTTAGTTTAAGATAACTCAAGCCACCGGTCAAATAAACTTTGTTTTAAAATCCAACTCCGAATATCATCGAAGGAAACAGGTTAGCTCCACAATAGATTGGCGCAGGGATGCGCCAATCTATCGCATTGCTCAGCGGCATGGTACAGTTGGCGACTTTTTGGCCAGCGAAGCGATGCCGAAAAGGTGCCAACTGAACCATGTCCGTTGCAGCAACTTGTTAGGCATTTTTTAGTCGCACCACTGCATTTCACATGGTATTCCATCATTGTCACCGTCAATATTTACATTTGGACAATTGTTTAAATAAAATATTGCTTCTGCGCATGAATTCATTTGATTACAATGTTGTTTTCCTTGGCAACTAAAATTACTTACATTGCCTACTCTATCAATTTTGCTGTCCAATATTTGCGTAGAACCTGAACCCGCCATAAAAAACTTAAAGAAATAGCTACAAACAATAGCCATAATAAGGAAAGCAAATATATAAATTTTGTTACTTCTTTTTCTCCTACCACGGTTTACTTGAGTTACCCCTTCAATACGTGCATTTTCCGCACGTGTTTTACCATCTTTACCCTCAACCAAATCAAAATATATAAAATCACCAACCAAGGGTTTTCTACTTATCTGCTTTAACGCGGAAATATGAATAAATACTTCTTTATTTAAAGTATCTGACTTAATAAAACCAAAACCACGGTCTTCATTCCACCGGATTAGTTTACCTTTATAGTTCATTATTTCTCCGATGCCCTAAGCCTAACGACCAAGCTCACCGGCGGCAATGGAGCGTAGCGGAATTGCCGTCCGGTGCAGCGCCTTGTTAGCTGCTTTTCCTTTTTGCTGCATCACGGATTGCTTTTTCAATGTTGTCATCCTTCAATTCAAACCTGTTTAACTGGCTCACATTATCATCCTTTACATGAAGCTGGCCTTCGTTTCCTTTATTTCCTCGATGTTGTCCCTTTGAGTAAAGAGGGTGATTTAACACTTCATCTGAACTCATAATCCATAGGACGATTTCATCGCGGAAGACCGCAACCCAAATAAAAACATCGCAGCACTGCGGCTTTAGCTGCTGAAAATTCATTAAAAACCGTTTCTTTGTGTGCCTAGAAAGGGCTTTCATATAAAGAGGCTCATCGCTATCACTATCTACGGCGCGAGATGCCTTTACTTCGATAGTTATTCCGTCTAGCCA
>JAWLAO010000011.1 GCA_041395445.1 Gammaproteobacteria bacterium
TGACGTAAATTGTACCTAGATGCCATTGAATAACCATAAGCGCCACAATTTGCAATCAAAAACACATCTCCAGCCTGAGAATCAGGAAGTTTTCTATCCACGCCCAGAATATCTCCGGTTTCACAAATTGGACCAACAACAGTCGCTGTGATATTCAATTCATCATCTATTCGGCTGAGGTTGACGATATTATGCCATGCACCATAGAGAGCCGGCCGGATTAGTGAATTCATTCCTGTTTCCAAGCCAATGTAACCTTTGTCTCCCTTGAGTTTTGTTTGTGTCACTTTTGCCAGTAAAACTCCGGCATTAGCCACCAAAAATCTCCCTGGTTCCATCCAGAATTGTAAATGAGGGAATTGATTTTTATATTCTGTAACGATTAAATTCAATTGTTCTAAATCCAAACCATGTTCATAAGGGTTTTCGGCAATTCCCATACCTCCACCAATGTTGATGATTTGAACTTCAGTAAAAATACTGGTTTTATCGGTTAAATATTTAATGATTCGATGCCAGTTCTGATGTTCCAGAATCCCACTTCCCGCATGAGCATGCAAACCTTTGACGGTAATATTATGAGCCCGACATATCTCTTTGACATTTTGCAATTCGGATTCGGTAATTCCAAATTTTGAATGTTGACCGGCTGTTCGGACATAACGATGATGTCCGCTTCCATGACCCGGATCAAGCCGTAGAATTATGCTTTGGCTTTTGAAAACTTCGGGATAATCTCGAATCACAGTATAATTATCAATGGTCACATAATAACCTTGCTCTAATGCTTGCTGATACTCTTCAATAGCCGCAAAATTAGGAGTGAATAATAGTTTTTCTTTGTCAAATTCTCCCAAAACATTTTTAACCTGTGCAATTTCGCCCGGTGAAACCGTCTCAATTCCCAAACCATTTTGGGTGATGGTTTTTAAAACATCCGGATTGAAGTTCGATTTCATCGCAAAAAAGATTCGATCAATAGAAGTCAATGTTTTTAACAGGCCGATTTGATACTCAATTATGTCTTTACTGTAAACGTAGCAAGGAGAACTCTCCTTTGCGATTTCAAGCAACTTGTCCTTTTCTTTTTTCCACCAAATCACTGATTGTGGAGGATTCTCGAATTTCTTGCTGACTAATTGTTCCCAAGTAGGGCCGAAACCGTATTGATTGGCATTTTCCGTAATTAATCCATCATGAAGTGCAATGAGCAGTTTATCTGCCTGATCTTCATCAACAACAATACTGGTGTTCAGATCATTGGAAGATTGAGATGTCAGATAAATTCTTTGCTCAGCAAAATTTGAAATAATCGGTGCAATCTGCCCCAAAAGAGCTCTCATGCGATAGCCAACTAAAGTGACTGCCGAACAATTTTTATAAATAGTTACTTGGCAAAACCGACACAATTCATTTTTCAGGTTCTCTAATACTTCGCTATTAATCACATTATCCGCAGTATCTAATGAAACCGTGATGTTGGTTTGAGCCGTCACCACAATATCTATGGAAATACCCAATTCCCGAAAAACCGAGAAAATTCGACCCATGAACCCTGCCTGATGCCACATATTGATTGAATCCATGGAAACAAGCGTGATTTTGTGCCTGACATTGATGGCTCGGACACGAGGACTTGTGGATTCATAACCTTTTTTTAATATAGTTCCGCTTCCTCCGGCATCCATGGTGTTGCAAATATGAATTGGAATTGAATTCTGCTCTGCCGGTAAAATGCAACGAGGATGTAAAACCTTTCCGCCACTGGCTGCAATTTCACGAGCCTCTTCGTAGCCAATTTTTTCAATCAAACGAGCCGTTGGAACCACATGCGGATTGGCACTAAAAATTCCATGAACATCGGTCCAGATTTCAATTCTTTCTGCTCCTAAGGAAACGGCGAGATAACTGGCGGAAGTATCAGAACCTCCCCGACCTAAAACCACTGTTTTTCCGTTCTCATCGGCAGCAATAAAACCCGGCATAATGGCACAATCTTTTATGATTTTTGTGGAGCCGACATTGCATTTCGCTGATAAGATTTTGGTTGCCAAAGCGCGATTGTCATCAGAACTACTGATAAAAATGTTTTTGGGATTGATGCTTTCTAATTCAATCTGTTTGGATAGATACTCACAAGCAATTTCATGAGTCATTAACTCTCCAAAGGAAAGAATCTCTGCAATATTGTGTGATGTTAGAATCTTTTGATGAGAGTAGTCCTGTAACTTTTTAAAGTATGCGGACAAGTCCACTTTCACACTCAATTCATCTGCTAACAGTTCAAGCGATGCCTTGATTTCATCAATCAATTGGCTGTTACGACTGGTCGAAAACTCTTCCAATAAATTAGTGATTCCTGATTTAGCTGAATGCACCACTGCGACTTTATATCCTTCGGATATTCGCTGTTTAATGATACTGATTATCTGTTGCCAACGACTTAGGTTTGAGACGCTGGTTCCACCAAATTTTAAAACTACAACCGGTTTATCGATACTCATAATCTTTGATTGAAGATGAAATATAACATCTTTGAATGTATAATCTGAAAGTCATATATGCAAGAAAATTAATCAATATGTCCAAACTATCCTCAATTGAACAAACCAAACTCAACTGGAAACAAGTTCGCTGGAACTGCGACCTTTCAGAATTGAATTTCAACACAACGAATGATCTCGACATAGGTAGCTCAATGATTGGACAGGATGATGCTTTAGAAGCACTGGAATACGCTATTGAAAGTCGGGCATTCGGGCAAAATGCCTATGTTAAAGGACTGCAGGGAACAACCCGTATCGAGTTGATTGAGAATTTATTAAAGAAAGCAAAACTCCCTGATTTTGTAAAATCTGATCAATGCTATGTCAGTAATTTTCAGCAACCGGACAGACCCAAGTTAATCACATTACCGGCCGGTGAGGCTCGGTTTTTCAAACGCTGGATGAAGAAATTTGCTGACTTCGTCCGTAAAGAATTGCATGAAATTTTGGAAAGTGAAGATGTGAAGAACCGCAAGTCTGAAATTGAGAATCAAGCCAGCGATAAAATAAAAGAAATTACTCTTCCATTTGAAACCGAACTTTCAAAAAATAATCTAGCAATGGTGAACTTTAAATCAGAAACCGGCGTGCAAACAGTTTTATCTCCGCTTTTTGAAAATAAACCGGTCAACCCGACAGAATGGCAGGAGCTGATTCAAAACAATAAAATCACAGAGGAGCAAGTCAAAAAAACTCAGGAAAATCTGGCTAGATATTCCGAAGAGCTCAAATCTTTGATTTCACAAATCAATCGGGTTAAATACCAAAGTGGCGAAGACACTCAGGATTTGTATGAATCAAAAATAAGACAAGCTCTTCATGCAGAAACTGCTGAAATATCCAAGAAATTCCATACTCAAGCTGTTGCAGAATATTTGCATGACGTTTGTGAGGATGTTATCGAACAGTTTTTTTACTCGGAAAAGGACTCGTTTTATCCACACTTACGCTACAGCGTCAATATTCTGGTTTGCCATAAAAAAGACACCGGATGCCCAATTATTGTAGAACGTGTACCTGCATTGAATAAATTACTGGGAACAATTGAAGCCAAATGGAGTGAAAAAGGACCCGAGCTATCCGACCACATGAGCATCACTGCCGGAACTTTGCTTCGCGCAGATGGCGGATTTTTAATTCTTGATGCCAGAGATTTATTATCCGAGCCCGGAGCCTGGAAAATACTGATTCGCACACTAAAAAATCAATTGCTTGAGATTGTTCCGGCTGAAATGGCATGGCCGTTTTCACAACCAACCTTAAAACCCGAACCAATTAAAGTTAACATTCGGGTGATTTTGATCGGCGATTCTGAAACTTACTACATGCTTGATAATTACGACCCTGATTTCCCTGAACTCTTCAAGGTTTTGGTTGATTTTGATACTGTAATCAATCGCAATCTTCGAGGGTATGATAATTACGCCGTCGTCATTGCTAAACTGGCGACTGAAGAAAATTTGTTGCCATTCGATAAGTCGGCTATTGCCGCATTAGTCGAACATGGTGCTCGAATCTGTGCTCAAAAAGACAAACTCACCACAAATTTTTCGCGAGTTGCTGATTTGGCCAGAGAAGGACATTATCTGGCGGAAAATGCAAATGCGAAAATCATTAGCGGGACACATATCAAACAAGCGATTGCCCGAACCAAAAAACGAGCCGGACTTTCATCAAAAAAGTTTCAGGAAATGATTAGTAGCGGCACTATCAATATTTTCACTAAAGATAAACTGGTTGGCGAAATCAACGGTTTGGCGGTGATTCATGCCGGGCCGATTGTTTATGGTTTTCCATCACGAATTTCTGCAACTGTCGCTCCCGGAAGAGCCGGTGTGGTGAATATCGAAGGTCAGGCATCCATGTCCGGTTCGATTCATACCAAAGGCTTTCAAATTTTGGTTGGCTTGCTCAGACATTTATTGCCAACCAAACATCCACTGACATTTAGTGCTTCGATTGCGTTCGAACAAAGCTATGGCGGAATTGATGGGGACTCAGCATCAGGGGCTGAGTTTTGTTGTTTGATTTCGGCAATTACCGGTATTCCAATTAGTCAGGAATACGCCATGACCGGTGCGATTGACCAACACGGGCGATTGCAAGCCATTGGAGGAGTGAATGAAAAAATCGAAGGCTTTTATGACACTTGCTTGTCACAAGGTTTAACAACAACTCAAGGGGTTATCATCCCACAATCCAATGCCGGAGATTTAATGTTGCGTGATGATGTTCAGCAAGCAGTAAAAGATGGAAACTTCGCAGTCCATGCCGTCACACATATTACTCAGGCTCTTGAAATTCTCTGTGAAAAACCGGCAGGCGAACTGATAAATGGTGAATATGCGAAAGACACCATCCTTCATGAGGCCATGCAAAAATCACATCTTTTCTGGAAAAATACTAACAACAATAAATATGACGACTTATGACATCTAAAGTAAATTACCAAGGACAATTGCGGACACACGCTGTCCACTTACAATCAAATTCAGTAGTTATCACTGATGCTCCGGTTGATAACCACGGAAAGGGAGAAGCCTTCTCTCCAACCGATTTGGTCGCAACCGCATTAGCCAGTTGTATGATGACGATTATGGGAATTAAAGCCGAGTCGATGAACATCGACCTTAGCGGCACTCATGCCGATGTGGTAAAGCACATGAGTGAAAACCCCAGACGAATCAGCCAAGTTGAAGTCATAATGACATTAAATCAAAACTTTGATGATAAAACCCGAAAAATTCTCGAAAAAGCCGCCCTCACCTGCCCTGTCAGTCAAAGTTTGCATTCGGATTTGGTGCAAAATGTGAGATTTGTTTATCCCTGAGAAAAATAATTAAAATTAAATGAGGTGATTCGATTCGCTTTTTTGTATGTATTAAGTATCAACAACTTAATAGGTGCAAAAATGTTTAGAATAACCATCACATCAATATTTTTAATTATCTTTACATCGCAGGTACAAGCATGGGTTTCAGTAGGTTCATCTCCGGGATTTGGAACCTATAATTACACAACCATACAGGCGGCCATTGATTTTGGTGATAGTGAGATAAGAGTATTAAACAACCAGACATTTACTGAAAATATTTTAATTTCAGGCTCTATTGATATCAAAGGCGGTTATACATCGTGTCTTCAAGCCAGTCTGGACAATGCTTTAGGTCCAAATACAGAGATTGATGGATCCGTTTCCCTGGGGGCGGCTACCATAACAATAGATTCAATTAGTGAGCCCAATGTCAGACTGTATAACCTTGAAATTACCGGTGGAACCGATACTATTTTTGGTAATAATGGTCATGGAATTGAAATTGGTGACTCCAATGGAATCATTGAAATACATAACTCTGTTATTATTGGGAATACCGCTGAAGAAGGTGGTGGAATTTATGCTGTCAATGGTTGTGAAGTGGTAATGTATTCAGGAAGCTCAGATCCCGATACACTTCCCAGAGGCATAGTCAATAATACTGCAAGCCAGAATGGAGGCGGGGTTTATTTGGATTTGGCTGCCGGACTTGTTTTGATGGGCAATATCAACACTGGTGGAACTATTGGCAACAACACTCAGCCAGTTACACTAGCAAATAACACTGCCACAAATAATGGTGGTGGAGTTTATGCTCAAAACAGTTTCTGTGATGACAGCAACTATCAACCGGGTACTGATTTTCAAAACCGCCCCCGTGGTGTTGATAATCCAAACGTATCGGATGGTCTGGGACTGTTTGACCTTGGAGCGTTTGAATATGATGATAACGATTTGATATTTGCCGATGGCTTTGAATAAAACGATATAATAAATCAGTCAGTTGATATAGAATGGAGAGATAAATTTTCAATTTAATCCTGTATCATGAAACTGATAGAAAAAGCTCTGGAAATCGCCCTGCAAGCCCATCGCGGACAAACCGACAAATCGGGCGAAGCCTATATTCTTCATCCGTTACGTTTAATGAGCAAGATGAAATCAGATGACGAAAAAGCGGTTGCCCTTTTGCATGATGTGATTGAAGACTCCGATTTTTCCGATGAAACATTATTATCTCAGGGAATACCTGAACATGTCGTCAATGCGGTTAAATCCTTAACCAAAATTGACGGCGAATCCTATCAGGAATTTATCGAACGAGTCAAATTTAATCCTTTAGCAAAGAAAGTCAAAATCGCCGACCTGGAAGATAATATTAACATCCTCAGACTTAAATCACTGAATCCCGACGACCTGCAAAGAGTGAAAAAATATCACCAAGCGTGGATGGTTCTTAATAGTTAATATAAATACTAAAAGATGGCGCGCTTGAGATGCGACACATGATACATTTAACTTATTGATATTAAATAAAATAAAAAAAGTATCATAAATTTATACCCCACATTTATACCCCTTTTTCTCTTAAATTTTCAGATAAACAGACAATTTTTTAATCAAAAATAAGAGGAAAAAACAATGAATATTGCAGCTACAAAAAACCTGACAAAACAATTAACCAATCCTTCTAATTTTGACTTCATCATGGACACGATGATGAGTGTAATGGAAAACAAAATCAAATATGAATCAAAAACGACATTTACAGATGTTCAAATAACAAAGAAATATTTACTTACAAGGTTTAGGCTGAGAAAAAATGAAACATTCGCCTGTTTGTTTTTAAATAACAAGAACCGGCTTATTAAATTTGAAGAACTCTTTCATGGAACTATCAACAAAACCAATGTCTATCCACGGATAATTGCTCAAAAGGCGTTAGAGTTAAATGCCGGTGCCGTTATCTTTGCTCACAATCACCCATCAGGAAATATTGAACCAAGCACATCAGATAAAATAATAACTTCCCGTTTAATTCAAACAATGGAATTGATAGATGTCAGAGTGCTTGATCATGTTATTGTAGGTCATTCAAAAACCTTTTCTATGGCTGAGCATGGAATGATGGATAATTGACGATCAAGCAGAAAGTAAAATTTTCTCAACTATAATAATTTATTGAAAACTTGAATAACTACGGATTATCCGTATAATAGGGAATAAACATGAAAACAGTCATTGAAACGAGTACATTTATCAAAACTTCTCGTGAAATCATGTCGGAAATCGAGATTGATAATTTGATTGAGTATGTTTCGATTAACTACAATGCCGGTGATGTGATACCCGGTGGTAATGGATTGCGTAAACTTCGCTGGTCTGGCAAGGGTACTGGCAAACGAGGTGGTAATCGCATAATTTACCTGAATATGACGGAAAGTGAAGTTGTGTTGCTTCTTGCTTATCGTAAAAAGGATAAGTCTGATATTTCACCCAATGAGAAGAAGAAACTAATTGATGAGGCTTGATATGAACAAAAAAGAAATTGATAAAATGGTTGAAGCTGCCGAAGTTGATGCCGGTCATGAATTGCCCGGGTTAAAAGAATCACTGGCAGAACTCAATACCGGTAATTTTGTGGCTCATACTCCCACTAATATTCTGCTAAAGAATGTTCGCAATAAATTATCCATGAATCAACTTGAATTTGCTGAATTGATTAAAACACCTATTGGCACACTTCGAGATTGGGAACAAGGACGGATCGAGGCAAGTGGTGTTGTTTTATCTTTAGCCAAGTTACTCAATAATCACCCTGAATTAGCTGCTGAGTTGTGATTTACCAATACTTTAAAGCCCCATCCGGAAAAACAGAATAAGATTAACCCTCAAGCCGATTTTCCACTTGAGGCTCTACATATTCATGAATTTTGTAAAAGGGTTATCATCATTGGACCTAGGTATCTCTATACCGGCTCTACTACCCGGACTCATGCCAAAGCTGTTTAACATGGCTCTGAGTTGGGCTTTATCCGCCGCTGTAAACTCAAAGGGATTTCTCCGGTACTCTACAAGGGTATTGCAAAGGATTTCCAGAGAAAACTTGTCACTGAGCAACGCTACGCCCTCTACAAGGCATGATTTTATCTCATGCCACATTGCAGATTGTTCTTTGTCAAAGTAGGCAGGAGGATTGCCTACCAGCTTATCAATCTTTGGTTCGTTCTCTCGCCTCCTGCTCGGATTCTTTTTATAAGCTCCGTTCAAATTCATTATGGCGGTTGGTTTTCTGGGTTTTGGCATGATGTTTACCTCTTTAAATTTATAATCCTAATCTTTGCCTTGATTCAGGAGTCATTCCACATTTATCTAGGCAATTAATCAAAACCTCATGATGTTCGGCTGTCATTTCCTCTCCGGGTGTTCTCATCAAATCTACTAGATGGCATATTGACTCTAATATCAATCGGTCGCTTTTGAAAAATACTCCATTTATTGCATTGTTTTTTATTTCCTGCCATATTTCCTTTAAATCGTCAGTAAAGTAATCAGGAGGGTTGCCAACGGCTTTATTTTTGCCATTGTGTGAAATACTTGTAATTGAGTTTTTTGGCTTGTCTGTCATTGTTTTATTCTCTTATTTCAAAATTTTATAATGGGGGAGTGAAAATCTCCCTCAGGGCGCGTATCGGTGATTGTGTGCCTCAAGTTTCAAACCTACCCCCGTGCCTATGTGTCTGTTAATCCTCATTTGTAGTTCCTGTGTTGCCATGATTCGCACTCTGTTTTTTTACAGTTGCGGATGTTAATTACAAGTCCTTTCGGGGCTTTGGGATTTCCTGATCCAGTGCAGTTCCAGCATTCTGTTTTGAATGTCGCTTTTTTTTCTTGTTTGTTCATAATTCTTTGTCTCTTTTTTGGGAGGGCAACCGGTGAAGATTGCCCCGTTTCTTAGTTTCTTTGTAATATAACCAAAACATTATCCCAATGGTTATTTGTTAAAAATCCTTTGCCATAAAACTTGTTCTTCTCAATCCCTCTCAAACCCTTTTTTTGCAATAGTTTAAAAGCTATCAGATTGCTGTTTTTAAGTTGCTCTTGTTGTTGTTCTTGTTGTAACTAAAATTAAAACAAAAACTAATTAAAAAAAAATCTTTTTAATTCAATTTTACCTCTCTAACAGTTGAGTATATGACCTGTTCAGGGTGTACTTTTTTCTTATCGCTTCCGTGTCTGACATCTCCTACTGTTATAAGATATGGTTTATCCATTAACTTAGTCATTGGAACTCTATCCGGTCTTAACTTTGGAGCTGTTGGGTACATTGAATAATAATCCTTGATAAATGCAGATGTTGGTGAACATTTGGGAATAAACCGACCGTTCATTCCCTTTTTGCCGATAACTCGTTTAACCGGGTAAAATCTTGGAATAATCACATTGTGATAATCGCCAAAATCAATAATAGTAAACAAGAACACAACTTTGTCATCACCGTGAATATTGCAGGTGTAATAATGGGTAAGTGTAGCCTCGTAGTCTCCCTCCGGGATTCTTACGAAGTAGCTGTTCATTATGTCCTTGACTTTGTTTTCCTGAGCCTTTTGACTGGCTCTAAGTTCAGCAACAGGATTTAGTTCAATAATATTACTCATGTAACAGTTCCTCCGCTAATTCCTTTTTATTGCTTTCAGAGGAGGTTATTATGTTATACTTAGCTTCGTCATTAGTTGTCTTTGGTAAGTTGCTAATTACATCACTGGAAGTGGTTGCCGCCGCTTCCAGTAACCTTTGAGCCTTTTCTCTTTCACACTCCAAGATTGAATATTCCCCTATGGAAATAGTCTTTTCATCTCGATTAACAAACGGAATCATTTTGCATTGAATATGAAATCCGTAATTTTTTCGGAAGTGCTGAACATGGTCGGCAGGATTATTGCAGCCTGTTGCAATCATCAGTTCTCTGGATGTGTGAGGCTTGTCTAATAATGCCTGTAGCATTCTGGTTTTTTGCGGTGATAACTTCATTATGCTGCCTCCTCAGTGGAAAGGCTTTCAATGAACCTTTGGATAGAGCTCAGTTTCCAAGCAACTGCCCGGGCACCCAAGCGTATAGGTTTGGGGAAAGAGCCGTTCTTCATGTCGTCATAGATTGCAGACTTTGACTTGCCCGTCATGTCTATAACATCTGGGAGTCTTAATAGTTTTTCGATCATATTTACCTCACAAGTTAGTTAATAAAACCAAGAAACGAAATAGTTATTTCTTGGACTTGTGGGGATAGTTTAGAAATTGATTTTAGGTTTTAAAAGTATATGTTGTTGATAGTAAACATTTAATACTTGGGTTAAGTGTGTGTGTTAACCCATAGAATATAATAAATTCAAGGCTTTCCAGTTAGTTTTTTCCAGCCGTTATTAATCATCTTTTGTACTGTATAAAGAGTTGTATTTAAAATATTGTGATCAGGTGTTGCATAAAAATCTTGTTCTCCAAATTGTAAATAACAAAGATACTTGCGATACACATCTGCTTGAGTGAATTGGAAGTCATTTATTAAGTCATAACATGCAAGTCCTATCGCCCAATACAGATATGGGGTTTTATCATCCGTATTTCTCATACGGGGAACATCTAACTCCCTAAACTTTCGTCCATTGACTGCTTTATATCTTTTGCTTGTCAAGTTATTAAGTTGGCGTGTTTCTTGAGTAGTGATAGTGTTGTTTTTGTTCTTAATCTTAAGTTTTTTGATCTTGTCTGCAATAACTGTTTCATCTGCTTTGATTTTAGTTTTTTCTGAATTAATAAACTCTCTTATCTGATTTACTAATATTTCAGTCGGCATTTCAAGGTTTACCATAAATGCTCTATTGAATTTATATTTAGATTGTAATTCTACAAACTTACAAAAGTCTTTTTCGCTTATAAAGTGTAATTTTCCTCCGTCAACCGGGTGGATTCTTGTTGTGGTTATAGGATATTTTTCTTTATTGTTCTCGTAATTTTCATCATTAGTGGAAATAGCACCCGAATCTTCAATACTTCTTAGAGTTTTGCCTATTAAATAACTATTAGGGGCGTTCATTGAAAAATCATTATGAGTATAAACTCCATTTACCCAATGGCTTTTACCTGAGTATGTATTGTCAATTTTTGTTTCAGAAAATCTTAAATGTACATGAAAATCCTTAACAGAAATGAATTGAGAAACATCTGATTTGTCTGCACCGTTTTTCTGTCTGCATTGAAATTCATAAGCCCATTTATCGAGGTCGGTTTCATAACTTAATTCCCTGTATTTCTCATAATCAAACTCATCAGGCATTCTTATGAATTTACAGTCGCCATTTAATTTTGGGATTTTATCTATTGCTCTTTTACTCATAATCACCCTTTCCCGTGATACCTTTCAATTAAAAACCAAGCCCGGGCGGTGAAAGAGTCCGCTTTTCGAGAGCTACTCTAGGACTTGGTTTGTTCATCAATTCTTTTTAACCTTATCAATCGGTATTACATCCGATTTTGTCACTTGTCTGTCGATGTGATCCGCCCACCATTGCATCAGTCCTTTTCTTTGTTCCACATAAGTTGATTTGTTGTAAGCAGAATGCACGGACGTTTCCAATCGGTGACAAAGTGCTGCTTCTATGTGGTCTCTGTTTTTTCCGGCATCATTGGCAGAAGTTGAAAACAGTCGCCTGAAAGAGTGGATTGTCATTCGCTGAGCGTACCCGAGGCGATACAAGGTGAAAAGCATACTGTTATTGGCTACCGCTTGAGTTGGCTTAACCAAGGAAGCAAAGACATATTTTCTATGACCGTTGATTTCTTGCAGTTTGCGGAATAATTCAATAGCCTGTTTTGATAATGGCACTATGTGAACCTTGTCCACATCTTTGTACTTTCGCCACCATTTGAGTCGTTGTGCCGGAATAGTCCAGACTTTATTTTCAAAGTCGATTTCTTTCCATTCAGCTTTGCGGAGTTCTTCTGTCCGAAGTGCTGTTAGCAATGTGAGTTGCATTGCGTACTTGATTACCAAGTCACCGTCATAATTGCGAATGTCTCTTATCAACTTTGGAAATTCTTCCAGTTCAATGCAGTTGAAGTTTTTCTTTGTCCTCTTGGGAATGGTTATCACCGTTGCCGGATTGTGTTGAATATGTTCATCTTCAATGGCAAGATTGAAAATATTGACACACCATTGTTTTAATTTTCTGAGTAATTCGAGTGAGCCTCTGTTCTCTACTCGCTTTAAAACTCTTTTGAGAGTTCGTGTGGTTATGTCTTTGACCGGCATTGAGCCAATATGTGGAAATAGTTCTCTTTCCATAGCACTCAGGATTTCACGAGAATTATTTGCTTTCCAATCGTATTTGGTTTTATGTTGATGCCATTGCAGGGCAATTTTCTTAAATGTGCCTGTCGCCTGTTTCTCGACTTCTTGTTTCTGTCTGATTCTATCTTGAGTGGGGTCAATACCTTTGTTAATTAGCCTTTTAGCCTCATTTCTGGCTTCTCTGGCATGGGATAATGAAATATCAGGGTACTTACCTATGGAGTAGGTTTTTTCCTTGCCAAAAAGTATGTATTTCATTCTCCAATATTTTGAGCCGTTGGGATGAATTAACAGATAAAGCCCGTCGCTGTCACTTTTTTTGTATTGCTTGCTTTTAGGCTTGAAACTTTCGATTCCAGACTTGGTTAATAGCTTTTTGTTGTACTGAGTTTTTGCCATAAAAGGGGTATAAATCGGAACTAAAAAGGGGTACAAATATTCGTTAAAAACGCTTATACCCCTAATTGTACCCCTTTTTTTTGTGGATTTCAATGGATTATTCTGGACTTTTCTGGACAAATAATTAGAATAAGTTACTGAATTTTAAGAGGTATTTTGGACGGTACTGGATTACTCTGGAAATGGGGTTGGCGCGCTTGAGACGATTTGAACGTCCGACCTGCCGCTTAGGAGGCGGCTGCTCTATCCTGCTGAGCTACAAGCGCTTTGCTTGGTTTTTAATTTTCGTTGAAAACGATAGCGATATTTTCCATATCTTTACTGACTGCGATTCGGCTGATTCCTGATAATCCCGGAATACTGAATTCATGGGCAATCATCCAGTTATTACCGTTTTCACTGAAATAAAGCGTGTTGTCTTTTCCGCACCAGAAGTTACCTTTTTTGTCCATTTCAAAATCTTCCACACCTTGCGGAAGTTTTATAATTTTGCTTTTTTTGAATTTCTTGGTGTCAAACTTGCTAATCCACCAGTTATCCATGGATTTATCGACAAAGTACATATTTTTGTATTTTTCATCCGGTTTGAGGGTTCTGCCAATATTGGATGCCATGAGTTTTGGCTTTTTACCGGTGGTTTGATAATACAAATCGCCTTGCTCACCATTGATAATAAACATCCACAGTTGATTTTTACCGGTCCAGTTATGATAGCCGATATTGTCCATATCGCTCATTAATGCTGCTTTGTCTTGCTTGCCTTTTTTGTGTAACCAGTAAACGTGTTGTGCATCGCTACCATCCGATTTTTTATCTAATTCGACACGAACCACACTAATTCCGTCGCGATCAGCTATTTCAGTTGCTGAATATTCACTCTGTGGAGTTCGCATGTATGGAGTGGCTTCTCTGGTTTTTAGATTCAAGCGGTAAATATCCGACTGTTTATTAATGAAGCGTGTAAAATAGATGTATTTATCCTTTTCCATAAAAACAGGTTGGGAATCATAACCCGTTCTCGAAGTCACATTTTGCGGATTACTGAGTTGAACTTTTCCTTTGGAAACTTTTAAGTTAGCTAATACAATTTCCGTACCCGGTGGAGAGTTCTCCTGTGTTTCTTTTGCCGTTTCTTGCTCAGCAAAGACAGAAACAGGCATAATCAGAACAAATATAAACAGAATCAGTGTTTTCATGGTTATTTTCCACATTGAGTTATTTCATGGCAGTATAGCAAAAATAATTCACTTTTGTTAATAGCATCATTGCGAAACAACAACTAAAACGAACGTTTGAGCCAAATGTCGTATCAATGTTAAAAACAGTGTTTTTCTAGACATTAAGGTAGTTTTTATGCAAAATCAGTTCTTTTAAAGGCATTTTAGCGTCACATACTCTGAATTTATGTTGAAAGTTTCTGTTATAAACGGTCCAAATTTGAATCTTTTGGGAAAAAGAGAACCGGAAATTTATGGTTCACAAACTTTAGAGGATATAAAGACCGATTTGACGGAGTTTACAGCAAAACATTCAATAAGTGATATTGAATTAGAGTTTTTTCAATCTAATAGGGAATATGAGATAATTGAAAAAATACAATCTTTGTTAGGTGAAAAAAATCACTGGATGATCTTTAATCCGGCAGCGTTTACACACACCAGCGTAGCAATCAGGGATGCTTTGTTAGCCACGCAAATACCTTTTATTGAGGTGCATCTGTCAAATATTTTTGCACGCGAAGAATTCAGACATAAAAGCTGGTTTTCAGATATTGCCAAAGGCACTATTACAGGGCTTGGAGCTAGCGGATACAGGCTGGCGTTAGAATACATTATCGAATCAAATAACAAATAATCAATCGGGGACACCGCATGGATATCAGAAAAATCAAAAAACTTATCGAGCTGTTGGAAAGTTCGTCTTTAGCAGAAATGGAAATTCATGAAGGAAAAGAGTCAGTCAGGCTTTCAAGACATTCACAAAGCGTTGCCACTGCGCAACCCGTGTCCGTTGTTGCTCAGCCTGTTGCCACTGCAAAAGCAGCAGAATCAGCTCCTCTTGAAAATACCGAAAACAGTAACGAATCATCGGTTCGAGAAGAAAGTGGGCACATCCAACGTAGTCCGATGGTTGGCACATATTATGCATCTTCATCTCCTGAAGCCGATCCTTTTGTCAAAGTTGGACAAAAAGTTAAAGTGGGCGACACTCTTTGCATTGTCGAAGCAATGAAAATGTTTAATCAAATCGAGTCAGAGTTTAGTGGCACAGTGACTAAGATTCTGGTGGAAAATGGTCAACCCATTGAGTTTGATGAACCATTGTTTGTAATTAGTTAGGTTGTTGCCATGTTTTCAAAAGTAGTCATCGCCAATCGTGGCGAAATCGCACTCCGGATACTGCGTGCCTGCCATACAATGGGAATCAAAACTGTTGCCGTTCATTCCACCGCTGACAGAAACCAAAAGCACGTCGGTATGGCAGATGAATCTGTTTGTATCGGTCCTCCGCCATCGCTTAACAGCTATTTGGACATGCCAAAAATCATTGCCGCAGCCGAAGTTACAGATGCTGAAGCAATTCATCCGGGTTATGGATTTCTTGCTGAAAATGCGGATTTTGCTGAAAGAGTTGAGAAATCAGGGTTCACTTTCATTGGTCCTCGAGCAGAAACCATCCGTTTGATGGGAGACAAGGTTGCTGCTATCGAAGCCATGCGTTCAGCCGGTGTTCCTTGTGTTCCCGGCTCTGACGGACCATTAACTGATGATGTTGAAAGAAATCTGAAAATTGCCAAAAAAATTGGCTACCCGATAATTATTAAAGCAGCAGCCGGCGGTGGTGGTCGTGGTATGCGAGTGGTTCACACCGAGGCAGCATTGAATAACGCCATCAAAATGACCCAAACTGAAGCTGCTGCTGCTTTCGGGGACGGTACGGTTTATATGGAAAAATACTTGCAGAATCCAAGGCACATTGAGATTCAAGTGCTTTCTGATAAACATGGAAATGCGATTCATTTGGGCGAAAGGGATTGTTCCATGCAACGTCGTCATCAAAAAGTGGTTGAGGAAGCTCCGGCTCCCGGAATCACTGAGGAAGAACGCCAAAAAATTGGATCTGTTTGTGTTGAAGCTTGTAAACGTATCCGATATGAAGGCGCAGGTACTTTTGAGTTTTTGTACGATGAAGGTGAATTTTACTTTATCGAGATGAATACTCGGATTCAGGTGGAACATCCGGTCACTGAAGCAATCACTGGTGTTGATTTAATCAAACAACAGTTACTGATTGCAGCCGGTGAAAAACTAGCCATCAAACAAAGTGATATTGTCCTCACAGGACATGCGATTGAATGCCGGATCAACGCTGAAGACCCCAAAACTTTTATGCCAAGTCCCGGTACAATTGATGTGTTTCATGCACCGGGCGGTCCCGGTGTGAGAGTGGATTCACACGTTTATGACGGATATAAAGTTCCTCCGAATTACGACTCAATGATTGGCAAGATTATTGTTCGTGGCGAAGACCGTAACACAACCATTAAACGTATGAGGTTGGCATTAGCAGAAACGGTAGTTTCCGGAATTAAAACCAACATTCCTTTGCAACAAACAATCATGTACGATCGAGGGTTTGTAGAGGGTGGCAAGAATATCCACTATCTGGAAAAATTACTGGAGAAGGATAAATAAAGTGGATTATGACTATTTTGAGATAAAAATTCCTTGTCAGAACAACGAAGTTGACGAAATTGAGGAATTTTTATTCTCATTAGGTTCTTGCTCGGTAACTTTTGAAGACGCTGAAGATGTCGCCATTCTTGAACCGGCTCCGGGTGAAATGCCATTGTGGCAAGACATTGAAATGACCGGTATGTTCACTACTGATTATGATGAAAATCAAATCTGTGAAGCTGTCGAAAAGCAATATTCTCGCAATGCAAAAATCAAGCGGCTGCAAAATCAACAATGGGAAAGAACATGGCTGGAACATTTCAAACCCATGAAATTCGGAGAAAACACCTGGATTATTCCCAGCGAGTTTAAAGCCGAAGATGAAAAAGCCGTCAATATTTTTCTCGATCCCGGTTTAGCTTTTGGTACAGGGACTCATGCCACAACCGCATTGTGTTTGGACTGGATTGATAATAACAATCTTGAGAATTTGAACGTGATTGATTTTGGTTGCGGCTCAGGAATCCTTGCAATTGCAGCTCTCAAACACGGAGCGAAAAGAGCTCTTTGTACAGATATTGATCCTCAGGCAATCACTGCGACACTTGATAACGCTAAAAAAAATCACGTCAAAGATGGAATTGAAATCATTCAACCGGGTAATTTTGAAGATGTAAAAAATCAGGATGTAATTTTAGCCAATATTCTGGCAAAACCATTGATGACTCTTGTTGATACATTTTATACCATGCTTGCCAGCGGCGGACACTTAATTATGTCGGGCATTCTGGCAGAACAAGCTGATGAAATAGTTGAAAAATTTAGTCCCTCATTTGTTGACTTTCAAGTGAATTTTAAAGATGATTGGGCTTCAGTTTATGCCCGAAGAAAATAAGGGTTATTGTTAATTATTTCGGATTTATCAGATGTTTACTCAATGCAGGGGTTGCGGAGAAATTTTTAAAGTGAGTGTTGACGAGCTGGTGGCAGCGGCGGCAATGGTTCGTTGCAGCTCGTGTGGCACGGTTTTTAATGCTTTAGACACTTTGTCCGAATATAAACCGCAACATTCACAGGATTTGATTTTACATGAAAATGATAATCCGCCACCGTTACTCACACATGAGTTCAAAAAAAGCATCGTTAAAGAGAAAATCACTCCTTCAAACGATAAAATTTCCGCAACACAGGATCTCTTTGAGCAGGATTCTGATGAGTCTGAAACCCTCAATATTAAACCTGAGTTTGTAGTTGATGACAAACCTGAAAAGAAATCATCGTGGTTCTTGGTGCTTTTAACCTTACTGGGTCTTGGTGGATTAGCTTGGCAAACCAACGCCGCGTTGGAAAACGGCAGCTTGCAACTGCCTGAAGGCACTCTTAAACAAAAGGTTTGCGAATACGTTAACTGCTACAGCGAATCCAAACCGAAGATTTATCCAATTTTGTTCTGGTCTCCAGAAGCATCCGTCGACATGGCGGGCGTGACAATGCGTTAGTTATAACCACGGGAATTATGAATAATTCTAATGAAACTTTGGATTTCCCGGCACTGCAAGTCAAAATGTCTAACTTACACGGAGATGTTGTGGCGATGCGAAGATTTCTTCCACACGAATATCTGGACGAAGCTACTATTTCCAAAGGAATGATTTCTCAGGTTTTGATACCTGTGAGTTTGGAGTTACAAAGTCCCGGCAAAAATGCAGTAACTTTCGAAGTCGGATTTACTCCAACCTATGGTGCAGAATAATGACCAGCGTCACCGACAAGTATAATTTGCAAGATTTCACCCGCAAAATGCTAAGGCGTTACCTCAAGCAGTTGGACGGACATCAGGCAAGAAAATTATACGATATTTTCATCAATGAAGCGGAAAAAGGCATTATTCTGGAAGTGATGGAATTCACCAAAAATAACCACACCAAATGCTCAGAAATCCTTGGTATCACCCGAACCACGCTGAGAAACAAGATTAGAAAGCACAAATTGTAAATATACTTTTTCCTCATTTAGCAAAGGCGTTATAATACTACGCCATTCTTTATCCAAACAAACAATCACAATGTCAACGACTCAAAATAGAATTTCTGTCAGGCGTGCACTTATCAGTGTTTCCGATAAAACCAACCTCAATCAACTAGCTGCTGGCTTGAATGAACTGGGTGTTGAAATGCTTTCAACCGGAGGCACGGCAAAATACCTCAAGCAACTCGGCTATGAAGTGACCGAAGTTTCAGATTACACGGGGTATCCGGAAATGATGGATGGACGAATCAAAACTCTGCATCCGAAAATTCACGGAGCTTTGCTCGGAAGAACCGGAACGGATGATGAAGTAATGCAACAAAACGGCATTGAAGCGATTGATTTGTTGGTTGTGAATCTTTATCCGTTTGAGCAAACCATTAGCAATCAAAACGTCACTCTTGATCAAGCCATTGAGAATATCGACATTGGTGGGCCGGCAATGGTTAGAGCCGCCTCTAAGAATCATGACAGAGTGACAGTCTTGGTTGATCCGGATGATTACGAAGAGTTTATCGACGAGATGACGACCTATTCCGGCATTTCACACGCAAACCGACACATTTTGGCAGCAAAAGCATTTGCTCACACAGCCCGATATGATGGACTTATCGCTAACTATTTGTCATCAACGAAAGATACCGGCGATAAAAATGATTTTCCTCGTTTTTTAACCACTCAATACCGTCATGCAGCTCATTTGCGTTATGGTGAAAATCCTCATCAAAAAGCAGCTTTCTACGTGGATAAAAATCCTCAATCCGGCACTATCGGAGCTACCAAACAAATTCAGGGAAAAGCACTCAGTTATAACAACATTGCCGATGCCGATGCCGCATTGGAATGCGTGAAAGAATTTGACGGAACTCCGGCTTGTGTCATTATCAAACATGCAAACCCTTGCGGAGTGGCGCTCGAATCAAATCTTGAATTGGCCTACTTAAAAGCATTTTCAACCGATCCGACCTCAGCGTTTGGCGGAGTCATTGCATTTAATGAAAAAGTGAATGAGCAATTGGCAACCACTATTTTGGAAAAGCAATTTGTTGAAGTGATTATTGCTCCGGAGTTTAGTAAAAATGCACTTGAAATCTTTTCAGGCAAGAAAAACCTAAGAGTTCTTGAGTGTGGCTACTGGCAAACGGATGAACAGCATTGGTTAATGTACAAACGTGTCAATGGCGGAATGCTGGTGCAAGATGCCGACACTTTGCAATTAAAAGACGAAGATTTGACAGTTGTTAGTAAACTTCAGCCAACCGAACAACAACTCGAAGACATGAAATTCACATGGAAAATCGCCAAAAGAGTGAAATCCAATGCGATTGTTTATGGAAAAGATTTAATGACGATTGGTGTCGGTGCCGGGCAAATGAGCCGTGTTATGAGCGCTCGTATTGCCAATATTAAAGCCCATGATGCCGGTCTGAAAGTATCGGGTTCTGTGATGGCGTCGGATGCATTTTTCCCGTTCAGAGACGGAATTGACGAAGCTGCCGCCAGCGGAATTGCTGCTGTCATTCAACCCGGTGGCTCGATTCGAGACCAAGAAGTGATTGATGCCGCTAACGAACACAACATGGTTATGATTTTCACCGGCATTCGCCATTTCAACCACTAAAGAGAGCGATTATGCAAAACAAGGTATTAGTTATTGGTTCAGGTGGAAGAGAACATGCTTTAGCATGGAGACTGAGTCTATCGACAACTGTCAGTCAGGTTTTTGTCGCTCCGGGAAATCACGGAACTGCCAGAGAAAAAAATATTAAAAATGTAGATATTGACATTAATAACTTCAGAGTAATCATTACTTTTTGTAAAGACAATAATATTGATTTAGTTGTCGTGGGTCCCGAACAACCACTTTGCGATGGCATTGTTGATTCGTTGACTAATGCCGGTATTAACTGTTTTGGACCAACGGCTGATGCCGCTCAACTCGAAGGTTCAAAAACTTTCAGTAAAGAGTTTTTGCAGAAAAACAATATCCCGACAGCCGCTTATGAAAGCTTTACCAATCAGGACAAAGCCATTGATTATTTGCAAAAACAGAATCAATATCCGATTGTTATCAAGGCTGATGGCTTGGCTGCCGGAAAAGGAGTGGTAATTGCCGAAAATTTCAATCAGGCACATGACGCCGTCGCCGATATGCTTTCAAGCAATGTCTTTGGTGAAGCGGGTCATCGAATCATTATTGAGGAATTTTTACAAGGTGAAGAAGCCTCTTTCATTGTGATTTCAGATGGTGAGAACTTCATGCCAATGGCAACATCACAAGATCATAAAGCCAGAGATGATGGAGACAAAGGGCCCAACACCGGCGGAATGGGGGCCTACTCTCCGGCTCCTGTTGTTACAGATGAAGTTTTCCAAAAAACTATTGATTTAATTATCAAACCGACGATTCGTGGAATGAAACAACAAGGAACTCCATTCGTTGGGTTTCTCTATGCAGGCCTAATGATTGATAAAAATAACAACCCCAAAGTTCTTGAATTCAACGTCCGATTTGGCGACCCTGAAACTCAACCAATCATGATGAGACTCCAAAGCAATCTGGATGAGCTTTGTCTGGCTGCAATCAAAGGACAATTGGATCAATGCAAGGTTAACTGGAATCATCAAGCCTGTTTAGGTGTCGTTTTAGCTGAAAAAGGGTATCCCAATCATTATGAAAAAGGCTCTGAAATCTTGGGGTTAGAAAGTATTTCCCAAGACTCGTGTAAGGTTTTCCATGCCGGAACTGCTGAAAAAAGTGGCAAAATAGTGACTAATGGCGGACGTGTATTGTGTGTTTGTGCCCTTGCAGATACCATTAAAAATGCGCAGGAATCTGCATATAAATGTGTCGATAAAATCAATTGGAAAAGCAAGTACAATCGAACAGATATTGGCTTTAAAGCTATCAAAAGCGAGCGAAGTTAGACCTGTTGCATACTTACAACAAATTAGGGAAAAGCTTTAGTGATGTTTACATTAATTGACAAACTGTTGTATTTTTGTCATTATTTCCTCCTGATGAGGGTGATAAAATTACCAGTGTTTAAATATTTAAGAAACTTAATAAGTTGAAAAAGAAACTTTTCCAAAAAATAGCAGCGTTTTCCGTTCTGATAGGAACAGCTTGTTCGTCGTCGGCTTTTATGCTGTCACCGTCTCGCTATTCTCTGTCGAATCAATCCAATGCTTCAGCTGTTGATTTGAAAGGTTCTATGTATTTGGGTCAATGGCGTGAACAGATTTCATCACGATTAAATCCTAGTTATTTTGGCGACTTATCAAGATTGGGAAGCAGTTATATTTCAGTCTATAACACCGTAAGTGAGAATATTATAAGTGATTATAATTTAACCAGAGCCTTTATATCTGTGCCGGTTTTTGAAGACTATAACAATTTTTCCCTTCTTGGTAATGGTGAAATTTCATTTTTATTTTCTAATGAAACCGTTCAGGCAACGTCTTTTACAATTCAACAAATTTCAGATCAATATTTTTCTGGTCTCGCTCAGGGTTCAAGAAAAAGCAGCTATTCTCCAATCGTAGAGCAGCAGTTTTATGCACCGGGATATGTATATTCCAGTGACTACAACTCTTTCGGAATTTCGGCAGTTCTTGTGCAACAACGCTTTCTCGATAACTCTTTCGGCTCGGTAACAGTTGCCGATACCGATTCTTACTCGTTATCTAATGATGAGTCATTTTCCAGAACCAATAAAGGCACCGGATATCAATTGAGATACTCACAGAACCTGCCTTGGGGCATGAGTCTTGCTTTCGGGTATCAGAGCCGTGTTCACATGAACGAGTTTGATTTATATGGACAACAATACTCTGATTCCGGTGATTTCGATATTCCCAAAAATACCTCAGTTGCTTTAAATATGCCAATTGGACAATCTAATAATTTGTCTTTTTCTGCAAAAAACATTGCCTACAGTAGTATCGACACCAATCGCCAAACTGTTGACAGTTACGGCTATTCACAGCAGTTTCTAAATGTTTTTAATGGTATTTTCAGTCCAATTTTCAAACTGGATGATTTAACGGTTTATTCTGTCAGTTATGATAAAATGGTTCATTCAAACTTATCACTCAACTTCACTGTTACATCCAGACAACAAGCTCCTGCTACAGCTAAAGTCTTGAATGATATTCTTAAAAATGACACAGCAGCATTGAGTTATAAGATAAGTCTTTCAAAAGCTCTTATTGGTGGAGAGTTTAATCTTTCAGCGAGTTATGCCAATAAACCAATTCTGGTTGGTCAAACTGATTTTGGACGGGTCAACCGATTTTCTGCAGGAGATCATATCGAAGGTGTGATGTCTTGGAGTGTTCAATTCTAAAGTAATCTCGCCTCATTCAATAGATAGCAATTCTTTGAACACTGCTATAGAATGAAAACATTGCGCTAACAAATAAAATAATCACATGAACGTACTTTCCAGTTGGTTTAAAAGAAATTTTGATAATCCTCAAGTAGTGATTTTAATCAGTTTGTTAATCACATTATTCGCAGTGATTATATTCCTTGGTAAACCACTTGCGCCTTTTTTAAGTAGCGTAGTTCTCGCATATTTACTGGAAAGTGTGGTTTTACGTCTGGAAAAACTCAGAGTTCCAAGAATTTTATCCGTACTCATTGTGTTTTTATTATTCGTGGCTTTATTGATGTTTTTTATATTTTGGGTGATTCCTGTATTAATTACTCAAATTTCGGAATTAGTTCAGCAACTTCCGACTTATCTTGGTACGGGATTAGAGTTCGTCCGTAAATTACATGAAAACTATCCCAATATCATCTCAGAAGAACAAGCAACTTCTCTAACTTCTACCATATCCACTGAACTGACCCAACTCGGACAAGGTGTATTAACCAAAACTGTTTCATCGGTTTTTAGTGTGATTTCAATTGGGATTTTTATCGTTTTGACACCAATCTTGGTGTTTTTTATGCTTAAAGACAAACAAAATATTATCAAATGGATTTCTAAATTCACCCCAAAAGATTCCAGTTTGACCATGTCAATTTGGAATGAAGTGGATGAGCAACTTGGAAATTATGTCAAAGGCAAAGTTATGGAAATTTTTATTGTCGGACTAGTGACATATATCGTCTTTATTCTATTTAACCTCAAGTATTCAATATTATTAGCAACCTTAACCGGCTTTTCTGTTCTGATACCTTATATCGGAGCAGCATTGGTGACTGTGCCGATTGCTCTGGTTGCGTTCTTTCAGTTTGGTTGGACGCCTGATTTTGCCTGGATAATGGTTAGTTACGGCATTATTCAATTGCTTGACGGGAATGTCTTGGTACCTTGGTTATTCTCTGAAGTGAACAACCTCCATCCGGTTGCCATCATTCTGGCTGTGCTCTTCTTTGGAGGAATCTGGGGGTTTTGGGGTGTGTTCTTTGCTATTCCATTGGCAACAATGGTTAATGCGATTATCAACGCTTGGCCAAAGAAAGCAGAAACAGAAATCGCACTTGACTGAATATCAAGCTATTTAACTTGCCAGGTCAGTTGTAAGAATACTATCTAATTTACCGGATCGATCATGTTCGGATAAATCGTCATATCCGCCAACATGATAATCGCCAATAAAAATTTGAGGCACGGTGAAACGTCCTGATTTTTCAATCATTTCTTGTTTGAGAGAAGGGTTTTTGTCAACTCTGATTTCCTCGAATTCGACCCCTTTTTGCTTCAGCAAATGCTTGGCAGCAAAACAGTAAGGGCAAAATAGTGTTCCATAAAGTACAACTTTAGACATTTATTATTCCGGTCATTTTTTGCGATATTGTAACCCGTGGAATGTTAAAAATTGTTTAAATCAAGGCAATTATTTAAAAATCTTCGATAAAGCCCAATACATCAAGGTTAAGTAATGGTCGCAACCACGGCTTATCAAGATTCGTTGGAAGATTCACCTCGTTTTCAATTCCGGTTTGTTTGTCTTTATACAACCCAAATAAAACAACCCACCACTCCATTCCGGCTCGTGTTGTTTTAATAATAAGCACATCTTCTTTTCTCAGTTTTTTACTGACAACAAACTTAACTGCATTTTGAGGGGTACTAACTCCAATCAATTGATGAGACCACAGCTTGGCATAAGGGTTGCTATCGACAGGTGTATAATTATTTTGTGGCTGCTTTTGAGATTGTGCTACAGGTTCTGTTGCTGATTGCTCGGTCTCAACTGCATCTTCAACAACTTCGTCTTTGTTTACGACTTCTTCACGGGGCAGAATTGCTGAATAGAAATCATCTTGTTTAACCTGTTCTGCGGATTCAAATTTCGGAATGTCTATCGTTTTAATCACAATGTTTGATGGAGCTTCCTTTTCATACTTTTCAACGAGTTCGGCAGCCTTTTCATTAGCCTTTTGCTTTTCCGATTCAGGAGCGCAAACCCATTGTTTTGGTGTCGCATAACAAACAATATCAATGTCTTCAGACTTTTTTTCTGCCGCTACAGAAAAAGCCCAGCCCCCAAATAAACAAATCAGAATTTTTAACTCTGACAGTTTTCTATTGCCTGTAAAATATCTTTTTCGCATACATTTGTTTGGATATAAGATTCCCCAATATCTTTCATTAGAATTAACCTATGAGTGTTTCCTTTTACTTTTTTGTCCAATCTCATCAGTTCAACTAATTTTTCCGGATTAATGCTTTTAGGAATAGTGTCCTGCAATTCAAATTTAGCCATCAACGCACGAACATCATCTATCAGTCTCTGGTTCGATTTTTCCATTATAACAGATAATTCAGCTGCCATTGCAATTCCGATTGCTACAGCTTCTCCATGAGTGTATTCCTTGTACTTAGTAAAAGTTTCGATGGCATGGGCAAAGGTATGACCTAAATTCAATAAGGCGCGAACTCCAAGCTCTTTTTCATCCTGTTGCACAATTTCGGTTTTAAATTGACAACATTGAGCAATCATTTCAGTCAAAGTTGATAAATCCTGCTGGTTAATTCTATCAGAATTTTCCTCCAGCCACTTTTTGAATTTCGGTTGATTGATGAAAGCATATTTGACAGTTTCACCTAAGCCGGATTTAAATTCTCTTGACGGCAAAGTTTTTAAAGTTGCGGTATTGATAATGACCGCTTTAGGTTGATGAAAGGCTCCAATCAGATTTTTACCCTTTGGGTGATTGATTCCGGTTTTGCCACCAACCGATGCATCAACCTGAGCCAAAAGACTGGTTGGAATTTGGATAAAATCAACACCTCTCATCCAGCTGGCAGCAGCAAAACCCGTGATGTCACAAACCACACCACCGCCCAAACTCACCAATAAATCCGAGCGATTGAAATTTTTTTCAGCTAAAAAATCAAGAATGCCACGCCATGAATCCAAGTTTTTGTACTCTTCTCCATCTGCCAAAATATGCGGAAAAACACCAGAACAATATTTAGATAATTCTTTGCTAACACCTTCAAGATATAAAGGAGTCACTTTATCATTGGAAATCAGAGCCACTTTACGCCCTCTTAGAATCTCCTTAACCGAAGTTAAATCGAAACAACTGTCATTAATTATTATTGGATAGCTACTTCCAGTTAAGGTGATATTTACGATTGTTGATTGCATGTGACCATTATCCCCAATTCCACATCTAAAACAATCACGAATCAAGCAAAGGTTTCAAATAGTGCTTCATAATGATGGAAGCCATTCGATATGCGGATTGGTGACCGGTCTTGACTTTGACAGTTGCAATCGAGTCATATAGCGGATTACGAACCTTGGCTAAAGCCTTGAGCTTTTTTCTTCTGTCACTTCCTTGCAATAACGGCCTTTTTTTATCCTTTCGCAATCGCAACAATTGCTGATTGATATCTGTTTAAATAAATAACAACCGAACCACTTTGCAGAATTAATAAATTTTCTCCCTCCTAACAATAATTCCACCACCGGTTGCAATGATTGAAGGAGGTGTTTTTCCAAAAAGATCAGACAGCATTGTCGTCTCACGCTTACGAAACCCCTCTTCTTGCTCAATTTCAAAATGATATTGACACTCACACCACATCTTTTCTCTAATTCCTCATCAACATCGTAGAAATCCATCTCCAATTTATTTGCTAGAATCGACCCAACCGTGGACTTCCCTGCACCCATAGGTCCAACTAGAATGATGTGTTTATTTTTTGCGAATTCCACAAATATCCATATTCAATAAGATACAAAAGCTCAGCATGAAATTTTAACTAACTATATTGCTTTAGAAGTTTTCAGTGATAATATGTCATCTGTTTGCTTACATTGATTTATGAAACAAGATTACATTAGATATACAAGGGTTAAGAGCTATATCAGTGTTACTTCTCGTCTTTTTGCTCATGCCAATTGGCAGCTTTTTCTGGTGGCTTTGTGAGTTGATATTTTTTTTGTGATTTCAGGCTATGTCATCTCATTTATTGTTATTATTAAAAGATTATAAAGCATCTGAAACAATTTATTTGATCGATTTTATGCTAGAAGATTGCAGACTATTACCTGCTTTGATAGTAGTTATCATTTCTACAGCAATAGCAACATTAATAATTCTACCGCCTGTAGTACAAGTTTTCATACTATGATAGTGCGATAAGTGCGATTTTCTGGTTTAGTAATATTTTATAGTTTTAGTGAAATAAACTACTTTTCGCCAATTGCAGATAAAGAACCTATATGCATACATAGTATCTTTGGGCGTTGAAGAACAGTTTTATTTATTATGGCCGTTGGTAGTATTATTTGGGCTGGCTCGTTTAAGAAAAAGAAGTTATCTTATCATTTTCATCTCAACAGTAATTGTATCATCAATTGTGTTACAGTATTATTTTACAAAAGACTCTAGCAATCTTGCTTTCTATATGATGCCAGCTAGAGCTTGGCAATTTGGCTTAGGTTGTTTAGTTGCTATTTTTCATTTTAGTAAACCGCAAAGTAATGTCTTTGACCCTAAGTCATCAGTTATGGAACTTTCAACAATTATTGGCATAACTCTCATACTATTTACCGACTATGTTTGACTCCTCAATCCCCTTATCCAAATTGGCAGGTATTTATACCTTCATCCTTACTACTACTTTGCCAAATTATAGTGGTAGTTATAGTGGATTTGGAAAGTTATTATCACTTAAACCTTTAGTGCTCCTCGGAAATATTTCTTATTCTTTTTATCTTTGGCATTGATTATTTTGGTTTTTAGCGAAAAATTGCAAAAGTACTATCATTTTATGCACCCTGTTTTTGCTTTTGTCTTAACCATCCTATTGTCTATAGCGACATATCAATTCATTGAACAACCAATTAGGAGAAGTGTGAAGATAAAGGCTAGAGCAAAACTAACTATAATTTTTTCACTACTAATTATGTTATTAGTAGCCAGCTTGTTATATTTATTAAAAAAAGTATCTGAGAAACTTTGAGTCTGATCCCAGACAAAGTGAAATTGTAAGAGTGATGAATAAACTGCCTATAGTTTATGATGATGGTTGTGATGACTGGTATCACTCCTCTGATTTAAAACTGTGTTTATGGAAATCTAAATTCAGAGAAAAGAGTTGTTGTTTTTGGCGATAGCATTTCCTATTGCAATGGTTTCCTACAATTAAAGAGTATTATGAGAGAAATTCATGGAAAATAATAGTTTTTACAAAGTCAGGCTAACTGATTATTAACAGACCTTTTTTTTTATTACAGAATCAGAGCAGAATACACAAGCGTAGATTTGGAGAAATTCGGTCTTGGAAGAAATAAAGACAAAAACCCAGCTTAGTAATTATTTACAACTCAACAACATACCCATTTGGAAAAGATGATTGGATAAATGGAAGCAAAGAAATAATTGATGAATTGTTATTATTTTCAGATGAAATTAAGATAATTGCAGGAACCCCAGAAATGAGCTTTAGTCCAATTATTTATGTTTGATGGAAGCAGATTGTTATCAAGAGTTCTCCAAAATCAGTCTGGATATCTGTTCATGAGATGATTGAAAGTGAAACATGGGATTGGCAAAATGAAATATCAATGAGTTATAAGGATGTCGATTTTATTAATATGGAAGATATCGTTTGTCCAAAAAAGCATTGTTATGCAGTCAATGATAATACGATTGTTTTCAGAGATCATATTCATCTATCTGTCGATTTCGTAAAAAGATGAAACTTTCGGTCTGGGATAAATTCAATAAAAATAGGTAAATGCAACAATTTGTGTCAATTTATTGTAATTTTAATTATTCCATATTTTAAGAAATAGACCACACTTTTTCCTGAAAAATGTATTGTAACTAAAATTCGAGTCCGTTGAACATAAGCATTAAACGTCACTTATTATATTATTGTTTACGTTAATGTAACAAATAATTTTTTGAGGTGTCAGAATGTTTGGTTCAGTTAATAAAACTACTAGTTTTACTTTAATAGAGTTGATGATTGTTATTGCAATCATTGGTATTTTAATGGCTTATGCTATTCCTGCATACAGAGATTATGCAACCCGACAAAGAAAAGAGTGCCTTTCAATGATGAGTTCAGCGAAAGCAGCAATTTCAGAATTATGGAATACAGAAAATAATTTGGCTGTGGTTACAAATAATGCTACAGCTTTTCTAGCTGCCGCAAATACAATTACAGGACCAAATGTTACAAGTGTTACTGTATCTGCGGGAGGTGTTGTAACTTGTTTAATAGGTGGTACGGATTCTGCTATAGTTGGCTCAAATATTATTTTGAGACCAACCCCAGGTGTGGGAAGTTTGACTTGGGTATGTACAACCAACATCCCAGATCCAGCACACAAACCAGGGGTTGTTTGTAATGACAATAATTGTCATTTTCTTGGATAGATTTTTTACAAAAGGAAAATATCGGTTGATTTTGTGGTGATGAAATTCTCAAATAGTATAAAATATACAAATGTACCTTTGTATTTGAGTGCTGAAGGATTTACTCTAACAATCAAAGGACGGAAAGAAGGTTTTTACGAGGTGACTCCAGACCCTTCTTAAAATCAAAATTATTTTTTTAGAGAGGTAAATAAAATGAAAACAACAAGGTTTTACTCTGATTGAGTTAATGATTGTTATTTAGATTATCGGTATTTTGATGGCTTATGCAATTCCTGCATATCGTGATTATTCAACTCGTACTAAAGCAGGTGAGTGCTTAGCTATTATGGCTGGTGGAAAGGTATCCAGATGTCCTCGAGCGTTGGAGTGCTACTAACTCATTGGCTTTGATAACGAATAACGCAACTGCATTCATGAGTGCAGCAAATACTATTACTGGACCTAATGTAACGAGTGTTACTGTGTCAGCTGGTGGAGTATTAACATGCTTGATTGGTGGTACTGATCCGGATATTTCAGGTGCTAATATAGTTTTAACTCCTACGGACGCTGGAGGAAGTTTGACTTGGGCATGTACTACAACTATAGTTGATCCTGCACATAAACCAGGTGGATGTGTATAAATATAGCTTAATTCAGTATTATATTTTTACTCATTGATTTTAAAACCCACAGATTTGTTTGTGGGTTTTTTTTAACTTAGTATTAACTCTAATTAGATACAACACCAATTGTATGAGATACTACATATTAGTAATTTGTACTGTATCATTAACAATATTTTCTTATTTTCCTGGACTTTTAGGGGGTTATTTGTTTGATGATTTGCCAAACCTCAGGAATATTGAAATATATTCCAACTGAGGGTGTTGATGCACTCATAAGTGATACATATTAAGTTATGATGCCGGACCTCTGAAAAGACCTGTTTCCACGCTTTCTTTCTTGCTCAATACTACAACTCTGACTGTAAATGCATTTTCTTTTAAGGTTTTCAACTTATTTATACATCTAATAAATGGAGTTCTACTGTATCTGGTGACATATAAAATAATTGCACTTAATACAGATAAAGAATCATTTGCCAGAAATGTGGCTTTAATAACTATGGCATTTTGGCTACTTCATCCTTACTTTGTTTCTACAACTTTATATGTAATCCAAAGAATGGCTATGTTGCCAACCAGTTTTGTATTGCTGGGTTTGTTTTTTTATTTGAAAGGAAGAGATGAGAAGTACAAAAATAGCAAGAAGTCATATTTTTATATATTTAGGGCTATATGTTTGTACTTTCTGGCAACATTAAGCAAAGAAAACGGTATTATACTACCGTTTTTATAGATATGCTAATTGAGTTTTTGGTTCTAAACAAAACAACTCTTTAACATGAACAAGTTGCGTAGAGGTCATATTCATTCTGCCTTTGGTTGTTATTGTACTCGGTTTTGCTATTTTGTTTAACAATATTCTCTCCGGATACTCTGAGAGACTTACACTTATAGAAAGGCTGATGACGGAACTCGCATTCTTGTTTATTATTTATATAATTTATTTTTCCCCAGCTATTTTAGAGGGTGTATTCTTTGATGGAGTTGAAATATCCAAGTCTTTAATCAATCCAATAACAACTATTTTTTCAATTATTTTTATATTACTAATCGTATCCTCGGTATTAATAAGAAAAAATATCCACTGATAGCTTTCTCAGTTCTATTTTATTTTGTCTCACATGTTTTAGAATCCAGTTTTATTCCGCTTGAGTTGGCATTTGAGCACAGAAATTATTTGCCTGCATTGTTTATATTTCTTCCAGTTGCAATTTTCATCTATAAGAAATTAATAAATATTATTTGAACCATATTGCTGTTATTCAATTATAATCATATTGTCATCTTTAACATATAAAAGAACCAATATGTGGTCTGATACTACAGAACTAATGCTAGCAACTCAAGAAAAATATCCAAATTCTATTCGTGCTATAGATGAGATGGTTAGATATCACTATATGAACAGGAATACAAACCTCGCCATAGAGTTATTGGAGGACTCTATCAAGAGACATAGAGACATTTCTTTGAGAGTGAATCTGATTAATCTTAAATGTATGGATAGTAGCATAAAAAAAGAAGACTTCTCCCAGTTGAATAATTACATCAGACAAAATAGAGTTACAAAACATGATGCTGCATCAATTTATGGGTTGTTAGAAGTATTATACAATGATGATTGTTCCTAATATTGGATATTACCAATGAATCTGGAGAACTTATTAAACACTCTGGATAATTCTAATGGAATTAAATTAATAAGGTCAGAAATGTAGTTAACAAATTTAAAATTCTATTTTCCCTGAAAATGAATTTGAGAAAGTTTATCCATTATTATCAATAAAGTACTTGGATGATTATGCTTTTTTTGCAGATGTTATTAATTTACCAATATTTATATAGAAAAAGAATCAGCATGATTATGCCAATTTGGTCATTTTAAAGTTAGAAGAAATGCTAAAACAATTTAGGTTTAGGTATACTGATAGGGATTATATAAATGAAGTTTGTTTAATGAAAAAAATTACCGAAAGACAGAATATATCGATAATAATTCCTGCAAAGAATGAATCACAGGGTTTTACTTCTTTATTGCCTGATTTAGTCAAAATAAAAAAGTTTCAGAAATAATTGTTGTAACGATGGCTCTACTGATAATACAGAACCAGTTTGTCTGGAAAATAATATAAATGTAGTTAACCACCCTTACTCTAAGGGAATGGTGCGCTATTAAAACAGGTGTGAGAAATGCAAAAGGCGATGTTCTGATTTTCATGGATGCCGATGGTCAACATCGTGTTGAAGATGTTAAAAAGTTAATTGATGAATATAACTCTGGTCACTATGACATGATTGTTGGTGCCAGAGATAGTAAATCTCAGGCATCACTGACAAGATTGTTTGGCAATGGCTTGTATAATCGCATTGCATCATACATGACGGGACATAAAATTGAAGATTTAACATCTGGATTAAGAATTGTGAATGCCAAAAAGTTTAGTTTTTGTATTTACTACCTAATGGTTTTTCTTATCCAACAACGATTACCATGGCGTTTTCAGGGCCGGATTTTCTGTTAAATATATGCCAATTTTTACACCAAAGGAAAGGTAAAGTTTCATGATCAATCTATTAAAAGATGGCTCTCGCTTTTTTCTGATAATTTTTAAAATAGGGACTCTTTATTCTCCCTTGAAACTATTCTTCCCGGCTAGTTTGTTAACATTTATTATGGGGCTGGATATTATATTTATACCTATTTTACTGATGGCAGGTTTACCAATATGGGTGTTTTACTTTTAGCACCTCTTGATCATAATCTTCTTGATGGGGTTAATATCAGAACAATTACGAATCTAATGCATCGCTCTGAGGAAGATGAATCAAACTTCGAAACAAAATTATAATGAATTCACCTAAAGTTGTAATAATTCTCATGGTGGCGATAATAGTAATCAAGCAAAGTAGAGTTTGTTTGACTGGAAGAAAGCAAGATAAAAACACTTTCTCTAACACCTAGCTCTCCTGGGGTTCCTGAATGATAAATCCAGCAAGCCAAGCACAATGCATAAATAGCAATACAAGATGTTGCTACTAGATTTTGCACTTCTAACACTTGATACCAGAAAACAAATGACTCCTATACAGATAAAATACACCAAATAATAAACTTGAGAAAGCTGAATAGTTTTGACTAGCCGACGATTCCTACTATAAAAATGTAATAAAAATAAAAAATAACTGGATATTATTCCAACTCTTATGAGTATTAATAATAATTAAAATTGAACATAATATTGCAGAAATGATCAGAGAAAACGCCTCAAAAACTGTTCTTGAATAACGATTTATGTGAAATACCGTTGTGAAGCGGATGCTTGTCTATTTACATAATGAAAAATATTCCCTGGAAGATATTTGTATATCTGACTTTTAAATAAACTGAGACAACTGCTGTATTTATTATTTCATTTTCAAGAAAGTTCAATATGCACTTCCAACTATTGGCTAGTATTAATAACAAGAATACATAAATAATTGAACAAAATAAGATGGTTAATGTAAAATGTTACAAATGATTTTCAGAAAATATCAAAAATATGTTGGCTATTGTTATAGACAACATTCAGTAAAAAATAAAAAGAAAAGGCAACTACAGTGTATTTGATAAAAAGAAATAGGTGCTGATTGTTGGAGATTACTTTTAATTGTGCTAATAACATAGTCCATGGTAACGGCTTTAACCTCTATTACATCATAATATTTTCCCACTGTTTGAATAAATCTTTTGTGCTCCAATGATTTAGATGTCCAGGAGTATTTCCCCAATGTCTAATATATTTTCCTCGAAGAAAGTTCAAAATACACCAAAGTGGCTCGTTGGGAACACTAAACAAATAATACTTCGCATTTAGCTCTGACATTTTTTTCAGTGCTTTATCTGAAAATCCAATGTTCCAATACTTCGCAACAAACAATTAAATCTGCTTTTTCATTTATATCGATATCATAAATACTTTTAGTATAGAAGTTAACATATTCTTTGATATTATTACTTTACAAATAAAATCCTCTTCTGATATATCAAAACTATTTACGGATTTTAACTTAATGTTATCAGTAATAAATTGTGTAACTTGTCCCTTTCCACAACCACATTCAGTCATTGAATTGATATCATTGGGATCTATTAGCTTCAACAACGAAGATATTGTATTAAAAAAGTTATTCAGCAGTTTTATTGCAATTGGATTCTTGGAAGTATATTTATCCCCTTTTAAATCACTCAGAATGTTCTTATTGGAGTCCATCAGTTAGCCTATGTCATTTAGCTGTTAAGTTTAACACAATTAAATATGATACTCACAAAAAATCCGTCGGAGTTGCCCAGGTCCATGATGCGGATTGGATTTTGTAAACCTCATCCTCAAGAACAAAATCAACGGTAAAGCTAAGCATATCTGCTCTAAGTGTCGGTAATAAACTCAGATCAGTTATTGGTTTGCCTGCCATGGCGGCTGTGATTTGAACGGTTGCATTGGAATCATCCGCCCACTGTATATCCTTTATTACTGAAAAAATATGCACCGTTTTGTGTCGCATGAGTTGGAGCTGAATAACTCGCTTGACGTCATCATATTTACGTCCGGAATCGTCTTGATAGTCTTTACTCACATATTCAACAATTTCACCCAGTTTTCTCGCTTCAAATCGCTGCTCCAATCGTTCAATAGATTGTTTGAGGAGTTGGTCTTTGGTGAGTTCGGGCTCGGAAGAACAACCTATGAGAATCAAAAATAGGGAAATAGTTATTATTTGTTTTATTTTATTCATCGTTAATACAGTACCAAACCTTCAATATATTTAAAATCTTTAATGTTTAGAGTGTAAAGTTTAAAACTACCGGCTAAACAAGTGGCAGCAATTAAACTGTCTGGAATATCCAGTTGATGACTTTTTGCGTATTGCTTGATAAGTTTAATAGATATTTTTGAAATATTGGAGTTGATATGTATCACTTTGAACTTGGAACAAAACTTTTCCAAAGTGAGTAATTCTTTTTTGTTTAATGCTCCATAATAGAGTTCCATTTCTGAAATTGAAGAAATAACAAATTGCTGGTCGCTAGAATTTAACTTTTCCAGAACTTTCAGATTGCCTTTAAGAACCTCAATTAATACGCAAGTATCTAAAACAATCATTTCCAGGCTTCTTTTCGTATAGATTCTTTTGAAATATCTCTGTCTTTCCAAATTCCAACAAATTGAGATAAATCATCCCTGTTGTGCTTTTGGTTTTCAACCCATTCACGCAAAGCAATAGTGATTGACTCGGTAATATTTTTCCCCTCTGTCAATCTTTTCACTTCTTCAATTAATTCATCGGATATTAATGCTGTAACTTTCATACGATAAATTATACGATAGCCGATTTAAAATTGCAATTATCTGTTGATCTGTATGATTGGTTCTTCCTTTTTCCGTCATTTCGAGTCAACGAAGCGAATCGAGAAATCTTGTTGATATCTATGCGTATCATCCATGATGCTTACCATCATCCCTGAGGGCTTGCGTGAAAATTCTTTCCAGAAGAATTTTTCTCCATGCGCTATGCTTAGCCGTAAGGTGGGCGCAGCCCACCCTACAATTTTTACAATATGAATGATAAAAAATTAACCAATCAACCTATTCAAAGTCTCACTCGGACGCATGGCTTTGGATAGTTTTTCAGGGTTCGGGAAGTAATATCCACCAATATCGACTGCATCACCTTGAGCATCAAGCAATTCTTGAGTGATTTTACCCTTATTATCGGATAAATCTTTTGCTAATTGAGTGAACTGTGACTTGAGTTCGGAATCATCATTTTGTTCGGACAGAGCCTGAGCCCAATACATTGTCAGGTAGAAATGACTGCCACGGTTGTCAATTTCGTTGACTTTGCGCGATGGGGATTTCTTGGTTTCCAGAAATTTGGCGGTCGCATTATCTAATGCTTTTGCCAAAACTTTTGCTTTGGCATTGCCGTTGAGACCGATTTCTTCGATGGAAACAGCCAATGCCAGAAATTCACCAAGTGAGTCCCAACGCAAATGTCCTTCACTGACAAATTGTTGAACATGTTTAGGAGCGGAACCGCCAGCTCCGGTTTCATACAAGCCACCTCCGGCGAGCAATGGAACAATTGAAAGCATTTTTGCTGAAGTTCCCAGTTCCAGAATCGGGAATAAATCGGTCAGATAATCACGCAGAACATTGCCTGTGACAGAAATCGTATCCAAGCCTGCTGTGACTCGTTCACAGGTGTATCTCATCGCCTCAATCGGTGATTTGATAGAAATTTCTAATCCGCTTGTATCATGCTGAGGCAGATATTTTTCAACTTTTGCAATAATGCTTCTGTCATGAGCTCGGTTGGAATCGAGCCAGAAAACAGCGGCGCTTCCGGTGTTTCTCGCACGAGTGACACCTAATTTAACCCAATCCTGAATCGGCAAATCCTTGGTTTGACACATGCGCCAGATATCGCCTTTTTCAACTTCGTGTTGCATTAAAACATCACCGGCTTGATTGATAACTTGTACTGTTCCAGCTTGTGGAATTTCAAAAGTCTTATCATGCGAGCCGTACTCTTCCGCTTTTTGTGCCATCAAGCCAACATTACAAACATTGCCCATTGTAGTGACATCAAAAGCACCGTGTTCTTTGCAATAACTGATGATTTCCTGATAAATTCCGGCATAACAACGATCCGGAATACAGGCTTTCATATCCTGTGGTTTGCCGTCTTTATTCCACATTTTGCCCGAAGTGCGAATCGCTGCCGGCATGGAGGCATCAATAATCACATCACTAGGCACATGCAAATTGGTAATCCCTTTGTCAGAATCAACCATTGCCATATCCGGTCCATTAGCGAAACATTTTTCAATATCCGCTTCAATTTCGGAGCGTTTATTTTCATCCAGCTCTGAAATTTTGTTCAAAACATTACCAAAACCATTATTGGCATTCACACCTAATTGCTCAAAAGTATCAGCATGTTTATCAAAAACATCGGCAAAGAAAACTTTTACTGCATGTCCGAACATGATGGGATCGGATACCTTCATCATGGTTGCTTTCAAATGCAATGAAAACAAAACACCCTGCTGTTTTGCTTCTCTGATTTGTTCGGCAAAAAAGGCTCGTAAGGCTTTAACACTCATACGAGAGGAATCAATAACCTCTCCCGCTTGCAATGGTGTGCTTTGCTTTAAAACAGTTTCGCCATCAGCGGTTTTCAAAACAATCTTAACATCATCTTCAGCATCCATCACAACGGATTGCTCGCTGGAATAGAAATCTCCATCAGTCATGTGTGCTACATGAGATTTGGAATCACAGTTCCATGCTCCCATTGAGTGCGGATTGGCTTTTGCAAAAGCTTTAACCGGAGCAGCCACACGACGATCGGAATTTCCTTCACGCAAAACCGGATTAACTGCTGAACCTAGATTCTTCGCATATCGGGCTTTGATTTCAACTTCTTTCTCATTCGCCGGTTCATCCGGATAATCAGGAATTGCATAACCATTACTTTGCAACTCGGCAATGGCAGCTTTCAATTGCGGAACTGATGCTGAAATATTAGGAAGTTTAATGATATTGGCTTGCGGTTTTTTCACCAAAACTCCGAGTTCTGCCAAAGCATCCGATTGCTTTTGTTCATCCGTCAAATAATCGGAAAAATTAGCTAAAATTCTTCCACTCAAAGAAATATCGCTGGTTTCGACATTGATGCCGGCAGTTTGTACGAATTTCTGTACGATAGGTAAAAAAGAAGCTGTTGCCAAAGCCGGCGCTTCGTCAGTTAGTGTGTAGATGATGGTTGGTTTTGTCATTGCAAATCTCTCAGTAATTTTATTCTGAATATCAACCTGACATTATAATGGATTTGCTGAACAGATAACAGAGTTGAAGAAATTGCTCTCTTTAATTTAAACTAAAGTCTATGCGGTCATCCCTCACACATATCATGTAATTTGGTGATGGTTTTCCAATTACGGGTTGTCGCCTGCACTCCGAGTTTTTTCTCGATAAAAACATTGGAGAGTTTCGTCTCTCCATATCCATTAGGACAATAGAGATAAATATTTTCTTCTTTTACAACCAATTGTTCCGGCTCTTTAACATAGCTCATCAGTGTTTCGACTTTGTCGGTATCAGGTGCTTCCGCCAGCATTGTTAATAGATATTTTGCTCCATCAGCTTCCAAGTTGATTGAGCCACATGGAGTATTATTCAAAATATTTTGCAAATCTTCATGACTGCGGATAATTACAGGAACATCAAAGCCAAAGGTGTCTTTTATGGCTTTTTCTAAAATTTGTTTCAGCTCTGAGTTGTTATCTATCTCTGAATTAAATATCACATTGCCACTTTGAATATAGGTTGTCACATCAGTACAACCTGAATCCTCAAACATCTTCTTTAAATCCTCCATTTTAATTTTTTTGTGGCCGCTGACATTAATTCCACGCAGAATGGCTACTTTTTTCATAGGCTATCGTTTTGTTTTTCAAATTTATAAACATTTTAGCGTAAGATTGTGAGTATCTGATATTTCAGCAAGGAATTTCATGTTTAAAATAATCGTTTTAGTTTTTATAACAGGTGCAGCAATGGCAGGCGAAACATTAGATTTTTTGAGAAAAGAAATCTTCGATACAGAAGCGGCTTTCAACGAAATGGCGACCAAAAAAGGATTAAAAACTGCATTCCTGCACTTTGCAGCTGATGATGCAGTCATTATGAGAAATGATAAGCTATATAAAGGCAAAGAAGAAATTGCTCAATATTTTGATAATCACTCTATCGTATTTAGTAAATTTCTCTGGAAACCGGATTTTATTGATGTCGCCGAATCTAAAGAATTAGCCTACACCTATGGTCAATATCAGTACGAATACACTGATAAAGACGGAAATCTGAAATCCGGAGAGGGAATTTTCCACACCGTTTGGAAAAACAACCTGATGGCAGTTGGAAGTACGTTTGGGATTAAAATTCTAGAGACTTTGCTCGATTCTATAACTTCTTGCCTGTATAAAGCATATAAACATTACTGCGTTTATAAATTCCGGAAAACTTCTGCTTAATCATTTCATCATGCACAAAACCATTTTTCTCATACAGATGAATAGCAGCTTCGCAGATTTTATTGGTTAGCAGAAACAGAGTTTTACATCCGGATTATTCTCACAATCTTCTATGACTTTTTTCAACAAAATCTCACCGGCTTTTAATCCACGGGATGACTCCAAAACACCCATTTTGGTGAGTTCATACCAACCTTCATCGTATTTTTTGACTGCACAGGTTCCGATAATCCCCAGTTCAGGATTTCTGGCAAACCAAATTTGTCCACCCTTATCGATGATGTGTTTTTGAGGTTGTGACAATACTTGCTCATCAATCGCCTCCATGACAAACATATCACTGACCCATTGTTCGTTGATTGAATAAAATACTCTGCCAGCTCCGGTTGCCAGGGAATAATTTCAACTTCTAAATTTTTAATTGTCATATGATTTCTCAGATATTACATAGTATTTATATTGAATATTGTTAAAAATATCAAAAAAAAACTGAAATTTTCAACCATTCTCAGGTTTTGAGAATGAACTGTCTATAATTAAAACTGTTCCAAAAGGAATATCGCCGATTTAATAGACAACTTGCGGGCGATTCACAAATACGGCTAAAGCGTGGCGTTTGCTTGCTCCTCAATCCGTCCTGCTTTTTTCATTATTCAGGAGCGAGGAAAAAACCATGAATGCAAAAACAAAAAAACTCTTACCGGCACCCAACTGTATTTTTTGTAACAAAACCATTGAACAAGTCGGTGGAAAGCGAATTGTTCATCAGCGAGTTAGAGGGATAAAATTATCAAAAAAGTTTCAGGGTGGCGGTAATAAAGACTACCCTTTTCAATCATTTAAACTGAGTGAAAATCCTGAGACTTATGTTGTGGTGTGGGGAATATGGTCGATATGGTCACAATCTAACATTAACAACGCAATCGAACTATTCAAACAAAATTTACATCCATGGTTCTGCCAAAAATGTGGTCACAGAACCTGTGACAAATGCCAGGAACCAATAAACATGCCCATGGGATCTGATGTGATTTATGAAGATGGGGATATCAGGCATGTGATGGTAATTGGAATAAACCCCGGGTGCATAAACCCAAAATGTACAAATTTTAAAAATATCGTCATTCCCGCGAAGGCGCACTAGTGTCCGGTTAAATTTTTAGAGTTGTTTGAAGCTTGCAATGTTTGGTTTTGCGGTATATAACCAGTTTTCAGACTTAAAAATCCATGTTGAAGAGTTTGAAACGATTTTCTTTGACCATTTGATGCTTTAAATTGCAAGCAATTTCATTCAAAACTTATCACACATATTGCTTTACGGCATTCTCAAACCAAAATATGTTTTTAGTTTCAACTAGCTATCATATAATTCAAACGTGAAACGCTGTTTTTCAGAAGCATTAAGCACTACGATTAAACATTTGTGAATCTGATGGGCTTCTTATCCACATAAATAGAACCATAAGTCTTTATTGATTTTGATTCCCACCGCCGGGCTGTGGGTTAGATGAATGATTTGGTCTGTGGAATTATAGCCTCATTTGCTCTCAATGTTTCTTTAACAAAATTTAATGATATTAGTTTGCACGAACAATGAAAAAGGATTCATTGTTTTATCCAAGTTATACGTATAATCTAAAACATATAGGCTTTTGGTTTCGTTCGTGCACAATAATATCATGAAAGTGTTAAATGGAAACATTGGAGAAAGATCAGGCCATAATTCCAATGTCAGACCAAATCATTCATCTAATGCCCACAGCCCCGGCGGGGAGAATCAAAATCAATAAAGACCTTATGTTACTATTTATGTGGATGAGAATGACCCTAGATTCACAAATTTGTTTAGGCCTGATACGTCTGTAAGCTTCTGAAAAATGTAGAGCGTTTCATTTTGAAGTGTTCAATGATAGTGGCTATTGAGTATTAAAACCACTGATAAGTTATTTGGTATGAAATTGTCCAAAAAGCATAATAAATGGTGAATGTTAATCGATTTACAATTATAAATGGATTATTCATAAAAACAGAATAAATACTACTTTATCGACGGCAAGGAAAAACAAATGCTTATAAACTAAACATTGCAATGCTTTCAGAACATACTCTAAAAATTTAACCGGACACTAGTGCGCGAAGGCGGGAATCTGATGAAAACACCGTTATTTTCTCCTTTGCAGAAATAACAAGCACGATTTAGATACAAACATAAAGAGGTTATTATGACTAAAGAAATCAAAATCGAAGACGAATTCAAAAAGCAATACCAACTCCGTGGCAAAAATGATAAAGATTTCTTTAAGACTTTTGCCAAAGAAAACGGCATGTCTGAAGATGAATTATTTCGCTTGATTGCTCGTGAACGAGGACAGACAGAAGACGAATTTGAAAACGACCTGCTTGTCCAATGGGCTCTTAATCGAATGCAAGAAAACAATGGAACGATCAGAGTCAAAATTGAAGATTTATAAATACTAAACAGAGGAAAATATTATGAACAGACTCAAAAAAGAAGAAGTCAAAAAACAAAAACAACTGGAAAAAGGGTTGTCTGACAATCAACTGGAGTTATTACAGAAAATCATGAACTGCCGTGAAAATTTTGAACGATTGCACAATTCGATTCATGGCGTTTTATTTCCCGAAGAATTCGACTTTATGCTTGATGACAATGTCGATGCTAAAGACAGACAACGAGGCATAAACCCAATGAGCAAAGATTATCAAAACAAAGTCAACGCCAAAAGACAAAAACTCGGACTTAAACCACTTTCTGAAAATGGCATGTGCGAAAGTGACGATTCTAAAAAATACAGTCAGGAATTGGCTATACAGTTCCTTGTTGATAAAGAGGTTAATAAAAACAGAATTTTGGAAGTGTTTGGATAAATAACATTCGGGTAGTTGGTAATTTTTTGGATAAAGTTATTAACTTTTAAAATAATGTTGGATGAATAGCTGATACCAACCAATCCTTTTGAAAGTAAAAACCGTCATACCTGCGTAGGCAGGTATCTCAAAAACAGAACTTCCGATATACTTTTTAATGTTGTGCATCTGAGGAAAAGACACGATAAAAACCTCCCCTTTTGAAAGGGGATTGAGGGGAATGTTACAAAACATCGTCATATCCAGTGTAGTCGAGATATCCCATCCTGTCATCCTCTGGCTTGACCAGGGACCAAACGGCAGGACAGCCGTTTTGCCACGCGAAGCGACCCGAGGGGCTCGAAGCAGGAGCGGAGAGACAATCCAGA
>JAWLAO010000012.1 GCA_041395445.1 Gammaproteobacteria bacterium
GACCCCACCGCCAAGAATAAAATATATAGAATTTAATCAAGAAACATTTCTTAGCGCACTAATGGAGGTTGTCGGTGGCTAAAAAGGTTTCTTTTTCAAATGAAAAATTAGAGCTTGTCGAAATTGCAAATTATTATTCGGACTCAGAGCAGTCCTTTAAAATGTATTATTTGAACAATAACCACGCCTTGGAGGAGAGGTTTTTTGGTTATTCCAGAGAAGATTTGGCTAACGAGTTGAGATCAAGGATTGAAGAGCTAAATCACACATCTTCACTTACGCTTTTGGCAACTCTAGAAGCTGCGTTTAGAATAGATTACTTACAAAGAAATTACAAAAAGAAAAGAGACCCACTTTCGAGATCTTTTAGGAATTTGTTCAAAACAAAGAACTCAAAAGCTTCGCTGGAAGATGACATTCTGGAAGCGTGGAAAAGTAATGCGCACGGAACTTCTAAGATCATTGGTGATTTAAAAGGCGCGCTAAAATATCGACACTGGCTTGCGCATGGCAGATACTGGACCCCGAAGATGGGGCGACAGAATTATGACTATGCTACCGTATATGAATTGGTAGAAACTGTTCTAAACAGTTTTCCATTTGAGGGTGTAAATGCATAACAAGGCGCTTGTTCGGATGCAAACTACGCTACGCTTCGTTTGCACCGCACAGCTTGGTCGTTAGCTGAAGAAATGAAAAAAGATCGGTGGCACCAAGAGGTTATCGTTACACTCAAGCCCGTAGCGGTACTGTTCTCTGAATTAGCTTCAATGCTTAATCGTAGGGGTTACTCTACTGATGGAAGTGGTGAAGTATTTTTTTATGCGCGGAAAGACAACATAGAAAAGTGGCAAACTGACACACTAATCACAGTGAGTGCTTTTATAAATGATACAGAAGTGGACTACTACGAAGATGAAGCACAAGAAATAAGTAAAATTGAACTTGGATATTTGTTGCCTTGGCAGCCAATTAAGAATGCGAGTACCTTTATTGCAGAGGCATGGGGTTTGGCTGGTGAGCTGGGTGCGCATATTTCTATAGGTGATGAGTTAATTTCTAAAGAAGATCTGTCGGCCATCATCAATGAATATGCTGCCGATCTAGAACAAAGGCTTGAAGCTCCAGGTGGAGAGTTTCTCGCTCAAGCAATAGCACAGGATCTGCCAATATGAATAAATCAACTAACAATGCCATGCACTCTGACAGTGTATCCCGTCAGCACTATGTGGACCATTTAGCCCAAATTACTAAGAGATAGTTTTGGTTCATTGTAAACTCTAAACACAGGAGAAAACAATGAAAAAAACTAAAGCAGAAAAAACCGTTAGAGACATTCGTCGCAATACACGCAGACACTTCTCGGCAGAAGACAAAATCCGGATAGTCATTGAAGGCTTACGTGGCGAAGACACTATAACAGCCTTATGCCGCCGTGAAGGCATTAACGCCAATCTGTATTATCGCTGGTCCAAAGACTTTCTGGAAGCAGGTAAGAAACGCCTTGCCGGTGATACTGTTCGTGAAGCCAGTACAGATGAAGTCAAAACTCTGCGTGCCGAAGCACAAACACTGAAAGAAGCCTTGGCAGAAACCATTTTGGAGAACCGATTGCTAAAAAAAAGCATGATTGGGAACTCTGGAGACGATATATGAGGTTTTCAGCTTCAGAGAAATATGAGCTCATACAGTTAGTTCAGAACTCAGATCTTTCTGTCCGTAAAACATTAGATCGATTATCAATAAATCGGTCCACTTTTTATGGTTGGCTCAAAAGATATGAGACTGACGGTTTAGCAGGTTTGTCTGACAAACCTGCTAAACCGGGGCGCATTTGGAACAAAATTAGCCAAGAGCATCAACAAGCCATGCTTGAAATGGCTCTGAATGAGACAGAACTTTCTCCCAGAGAACTGGCTGTTAAATACACTGAAACAAAAGAGTATTATGTTTCAGAATCAAGCATGTACAGGCTTTTGAAGTCTCAGGATCTGATTACATCCCCTGCTTATATTCTTATGCAGGTCAGAGATAAATTCCAACAACCCAGCACAAGAGTTAATGAGCTTTGGCAAACAGACTTTACCTATTTTAAAATCATTGGTTGGGGTTGGTACTACCTGTCCACTGTGCTGGATGATTATTCGAGGTTCATTATATCATGGCGATTATGCACAACCATGAGTGCATCAGATGTTACAGATACACTAGATGATGCTTTGGCATTTACCGGCTTGAATCGGGCTCATGTGGATCATAAACCGAGACTGCTCAGTGATAATGGCCCATGCTACATATCCGGTCAGTTGGCTGATTATTTACAACAAGAACGAATGTCTCACACTCGTGGCCGTCCTTATCATCCTCAAACACAGGGCAAGATTGAACGGTGGCACAGGTCAATGAAGAACCAGATATTGTTGGACAATTATTACATGCCGGGTGATCTCAAAGAGCAGCTTCATCGCTTTGTCAGCTATTATAACTACCAGAGGTATCATGAGTCTCTGGACAACTTAACACCAGCTGATGTCTATTATGGCAGAGGACAGCAGATACTGAAACAGAGAAAATTAATTAAACAGAATACAATCGCCTTGAGGCGAAAATTACATTATGATAACTTAAACAAAATGAATCAAAGTGTCTCTTAATTTATGAGGGCTGTGGTCCAAAATGATTTGACGACGTACAATCCATGGCTCAAGCAATGTTCAATACACAACAGGATATCGTTATTGGTGGCTTGCCGCTGATTGGATTTTCAGTTCAGCAATATACCAATGGAAATCTTGGTGATGGAGTACTGGCAAATTATGCCGGAAGTTTTGAGAATAAATACAACAGAGAGATTACACATTTCAACAGTAATTTTGAAACGGATAATGAGGTTATGAGTCTTTCTCAGGATGGAATCGGGCAAGTGTTGATTTATCCCTATTACACGGTAAGGAACAATCTCAACACCTTGATATCGGTTGTTAATATCTCTGACAGAACCAAAGCCATCAAAGTGCGCTTTTATGAGGGTAAGAATTCGCGAAAATGCCTGGATTTTAATGTTTATCTTTCGCCTTATGATGTCTGGACCTCTGGTTTGGTACTTGCCTCTGCAACAGCTTTATATTCTCCGGGATTTGAGGGACAAGAAACTGCTAAAATAGTCACAAATGATAACTCCTGTACCGATCCTGCAATAATTAGCGAGAATGAATTCTTGCCCTGGTCTTTTAGTGGAGATAATCTGGACCCTTTAGGTGATGATTTATCCCGTTGCACCGAAGGTCATTTTGAAATTATTGAAATGGGTGTGATTGATGATCCAACAACCAAATGGGGAATCTTGCATGATAATGGCATACCTAACGATTGTGGGGTTTTGACTGACAATTGGTTTGGAGATGGCACTCTTGACTGGTCAAATGATGCAAATGATGGCTTTGGGCCTCCTACAGGCGGTCTCTATGGTTCGGCTTCACTTATTGATGTTGGATCAGGAACAGATGCCGGATATGATGCGATTGCCATCAATGGTTACAGCAACCAACCCCAGCATACAAATCCCGGAAGTTTGTTGCCGGATTTATCTACGGGGAATGTTACAAAAACTTCAATCGAAACCGATAATGGCGTGTTAAAAACAAACTGGCAAACATCGGTTGATGCAGTCTCGGCATTATTTATGAGTTCTCAAAAGCTCAATGATTTTGTTATTAGTGACAATATCGGTGCAGAAACTGAGTGGATAACTACCTTTCCAACCAAACGATTTTATGTTGATCCTAATTTTTCAGGTTCAGTATTACCGATTCCACCATTTAAAATAGGACTTTCTGAGTTTGGTTCTTGTGAAAATCATCGGTTTAAGGCTTTTGGTCGGGAACAACAGCTCGGTATGCAAATGGGATCGGTGCCTATTTTTGATCCGCCTCCACCAAATTATAATATTTTTCCTGAGTATTGCTGGTCGGTAAATGTGTCTGATGTCAATCAAGGAGATAATGAGAATTCTATTCTAGATTCACAATTGTGGTTGAATGACTGGCAGTCAGACCCTGATTATGCGTCAGTTTCAGATCTTTCTTTTGATACAGGCTGGATGCAAACTGACTATGTTGATGAGATAACCAATCCAAGTAAGTTAACGGGGACCGGTGACAATGGTGAGATTCATGAGTTTTTTGGAAAGCCTGTTGTTGGATTTAATATCCAAAAATATGTCAATGGCGCATTGGGAGATGAAAACACCTCTGTTTTGGCAAATTATGCAGTGATTAAAAGAGATAAATATAAAAGGAAGATTGTGATTACTGAATAAGTAAGCATATTGAAAAAAGCCGCCTAGAGCGGCTTTTTTGTTTATAAGTTCTGTTTGATAATATCAGCCAGACACTCTATATGTTCAGGTGTGTCGTTTAATGCAGGTATGTAACTGTATTTTTTCCCGCCGGATTCGAGGAAGTATTCCTTGTTTTCTTCTTCGATTTCCTCAAGTGTTTCCAAACAATCGGCTGAAAAGCCAGGGCAAATCACTTGCACATCGGTAATTCCTTGTGCGGGAAGATTTTGCAAGGTTTCATCCAGATAGGGTTTAAGCCATTCCAGTTTTCCGAAACGAGATTGAAAGCACACCATGTATTCATCAGAGTTTAGGTTCATTTCCTTAACTAATAAATCCACTGTGGCATAACATTGTTCGGGATAGATATCACCGCGTTCGTAATAGATTTTCGGAATTCCATGAAACGAAAATATCAGCTTCTGTGGTTTTCCATGTTCTTGCCAATGCTTTTCAATGCTATTCTTGAGTGCAGAAATGTATAAAGGATGGGTGTGATAATCGTTTATTTTTATGACTTTAGGTTTTTGATCAATTTTTTCTAAAGCATCACTCAAATCATCAAATGTGGACTCAGTCGTTGTCTGAGAATATTGTGGATACAATGGAAATACAACAAGTTTTTCAACACCTTTTTTTAACAGTTTTTCAATAGCCGCAGACATTGAGGGATTTTGATAGCGCATTGCCATTTCAAATTCTATGTCTTCATTAACAAATTGCTTTTTCAGAGCTTCCAATTGTTTTTTTGTAATATCAATCAATGGAGCTCCATCACCAAATTGACCCCAAACTGACTCATAGAGTTTGGCAGATCTTTTAGGGCGAACATTGAGAATGATTCCATTGAGAATCAGCAACCAAACCCATCTGGGAATGATGGGTTGGATCACTCTTTTATCACTCAGAAATTGTTTCAGATATCTCCTTAGCGCTTGCTTTGTAGGAGCGTCCGGAGAACCGAGATTGGTGATAAGTATGCCGGTTTTTTCAGACTTTGACATTATTTAATGAGTCCCATGGATTCCAGTTTCAGAATAATTTTTTGAGCGGCTTCTGCCGGTTTGCAGTATTCCGTGTCAATGACAACCTCAGGGTTCTCAGGAGCTTCGTATGGGTCGCTGATTCCGGTGAATTCTTTAATGATTCCAGCTCTGGCTTTAGCATACAAACCTTTGCGGTCGCGTTGTTCGCAGACGTTAACTGTTGTTGCCACATGAACCTCCAAGAATCCACCCAATGGCTCAATATTTTCACGAACCTGTTTGCGGGTTTCTGCATAAGGAGCAATTGGAGCACAAATCGCCACTCCGCCATTTTTGGTGATTTCGCTGGCAACATAACCAATTCGCAGAACATTGAGGTTGCGGTGTTCACGAGAAAAGCCAAGTTCTGAAGAAAGATTTTTTCTCACAACATCACCGTCCAGCAAAGTAATGGGTCTTTCGATCATTTCCATTAAATTGACCATTAAAGCGTTAGCAATAGTGGATTTACCCGAACCGGATAAACCGGTGAAGAAAATGGTGAAACCTTGTTTGTTTCTCGGCGGATGGCTTTTTTGTAAAATTTCAACAACCTCAGGATAAGAAAACCATTCCGGTATTTCCAAACCGTTTTGTAAGCGGCGACGAAGTTCTGTTCCTGAAATATTGAGAATATTTTCGCCCTCTTTTGCTTCTGAAGCTGGGATATACTCGGCGCGATCAGCAGAAAAGAGCATCATTTCAAAAGGCACCATTTCGATTCCAAGTTCTTTTTCGTATTTGACCAGCAACTCTTGCGCTTCATACGGCCCGTAAAACGGATTGCCGTTGGAATCATCACCCGGACCGGCATGATCGCGGCCGACAATCAGATGAGAACAGCCGTAATTTTTACGAATAATCGCATGCCAAAGTGCCTCACGAGGTCCGCCCATACGCATTGCCAAAGGTAATAGCGAAAGTGATGTGGTGCGATCGGGGAATTTATCGAGCAATGCTTCATAGCATTTGACTCGGGTGAAATGGTCTATATCACCGGGTTTGGTCATACCAACAACCGGATGAATTAACAAATTTGCCTGAACTTTCTTGGCAGCCCTGAAAGTCAATTCCTGATGCGCACGGTGCATAGGATTTCTGGTTTGAAATGCCACGACTTTATTCCAGGTTAAACGCTTGAACTTAGCACGTAGCTCTTCGGGTGTGTGACGATGTTTTAAGTAGTCATAATGAACCGGCAACTGTAAACCTTGAAGGGCTCCACCAACGTAATAGTCGTGTGTTCTGTGATTCAAATACGAAACTGCCGGATGTTTTTCATCGGTCGTTCCGTAAACTGCCAGAGATTCCGCTTGTTTATCAACCTTCCAAATGTCTCCAACAGTCAAAATGGCTAAAACAACTCCTTCAATATCCCTTAATGCGAGTTTGTCTCCGTTTTTTAAACTTTCAGCTAGTTCTGTTTTCACATCCAAGGTGATAGGCATTGGCCAAAGAGTTCCATCTGCCAGTCTCATATCTGCTAAGACCGAGTTATAGTCAGCCTGATTCATAAAACCGGTCAATGGAGAAAAACCTCCATTCATCAAAAGTTCAATATCGCAAACTTGTCTTTCGGTTAAATCCCAGCTCGGTATGTCAACAGTTTGTTGTTTGAGTTTAGCAACCTGATCAGCATCAGGAATCAAATTAATTAATTTTCCGCCATGTGGCGTATTAAGAGGCATTTAATGTTCTCCAGAACGTTATCAAAATTACAAGAGACGTATTTTATCAAAAAAATGGTTATATTGATTTTAAAATTGTCAGTTAATTTATCTTATACTTATTCAATTTCTGTGCGATAGTTGTGTGTGATACTCCCAATTGGTTTGCCAGTTTACGGGTTGAAGGATATTTTTGATACCAATGTTCCAGAAAATGCCTTTCAAATTCAGAAACAGCTTGTGAAAGCGTTTTGTTTTCCAGCGAGCTTTCAATATGAGCGTGACCGTCGATTTCGATGTTTTCAGAAGTAATGGTTTCCGTATCTGCCAGCATTGATGCTTTGAATAAGGTGTCTTTCAGTTGAGTGATATTTCCCGGCCAGAAATAGGTTTTAATTTTATTGAGTGCTTCAAAACTCATGCCGTTTATTTCTTTGCCGCTTTGATTGCTGAATTGAGATAAAAAATGACTGGCAATCGGTTCAATATCTTCCTTTCTTTCCCGAAGTGGAGGAACTAATAAGCGTGTGATGTCGAGTGAGTAAAACAACTCTTTATTAAAACGATTGTTTTCAACAAATTTTTGTAAAGGCTCTGTATTTGAAGCGATGATTTTGATATTTGGTTCTTTTTTGATTTTACCGTTAACCCGGTAGAAAAACTTGTTATTAATGAAGTCAGAAAGCTTCCTCTGACAATTCTCCGGCATATCTGCAATGGAACGAATAAATACCGTCCCGCCATCTGAAATTTCCAGTAATCCCGCTTTACCGGAAACAGGATTTGCCAAGCCAAAAAGCTCAACTTCTAATTGCTGTGGATTACTGATGGAACAATCAATTGTAGAAAACAGCATATTTTTCCTTTTACCGGAATGATGAATGGCTTGAGCAATCGTTTTTTTACCGGCACCGGACTCGCCGTAAATAATTAACGGAGTGTCAATATTGCCCATGTGTGATGCCCGATTGATAACATCTAACATTTTTTCATCATAGCTTATTAACTTGTCAAAGCCACTAATCTCTGCACCTTCAATTAAATGTGAGCGAGTAGTAATGCTTTCGGGTTTGTGGAAAACTAAAACAGCTCCAACGGTTTTTTGGCTTTTTTGAGTGATTGCCTGAACTTCAACCAACATTGAACCCGAAACAGTTTTTATATTGACAGGCATATTTCCTGATGCGGCGGTATCAACAATTGATGCCCAATCATCTTGTTGGAAAATATCTTTAAGTTCAGTGAGTTTATTTTCACTGATTTTGAAATTCTCACCCGCCATATCGTTGTAATAAATGATATGTCCTTTGTTGTTCACACCAACAACCGGATCGGTAATTGCGTTTAAAAGCGAAGTCAGAAATAAATTACGTTCCCGGGTCGGCATTAAGCTGATATTTTCAACCCATTTGACGTTCGGAATTTTCATCAATCGGGAAGCAATCGTTGCTGCCAGGTGCTTTTCAACCGGTTCTGTTTCGACAAACATTAGACCGATTTCGACTTCAACTTTTTTAACATCAATATCATTTTCGGCAAGTAATGCCAGAATTTCTTTGGATAATCCCAGTCGGTTATCAGTTGTAATTTTTATTCTCATAAGAGTGTAATGAATTATTTACAAATTTAAATTTTTATATATCAATAACTTATCTAAAGACCCAGACAAAATGTAAAGAAAAAGTTACATAAAAAATATAATAATTTATTTTTCTCCCGAATACAATATGAAAAACTCATATTAAGGTTAAAGTAGTGATGAATAAGAATTCCAAATTTCAAACTCGTGCCATTCATTTTGGTTATGATTCCAAAGAGTTTCACGGAGCGTTAAATCCGCCAATTTATATGACGTCAACATTTGCTTTTGAAAATGTCAAGCAAGGTTCAGATGCTTTTGAAGGTGAAAATAATCACTACATCTATAGCCGTATTGGAACTCCAAGTCAGGCACTACTGGAACAAAGAATTGCCAATCTTGAGGGTGCGGAAGCTGCGTTGGCAACCTCTTCGGGAATGGGTGCAATTACTTCGGCTTTATGGACATTGGTTGAACCCGGAGATGAAATTATAGCGGATGCCACTTTGTATGGTTGTACATTTAGTTTTCTGGAACATGGTTTGAAAAAATTTGGTGTTACCATTACTTTTTGTGATTTAACCAATCCTGAGAGCTTGGCAAAAGCTATTTCTGAGAAAACTAAAGTTGTTTATGGTGAATCTCCCGCAAATCCAAATATGCGTTTGGTTGATATAAAAGCATTGGCAGAAATCACGCATCAATATTCAGCGAAGTTAATTATTGATAACACCTATTGTACTCCTTATTTGCAAAAACCGATTGAACTGGGAGCAGATTTGGTGGTTCATTCTGCGACGAAATATCTGGGTGGTCACGGGGATTTAATTGCCGGTTTTGTTGTTGGTGATGAAGAAACTCTAACAGAGATTCGTTATTTCGGCTTGAAAGATATGACTGGCTCAGTAATATCAGCAATGGACATTGCATTGATACTCAGAGGTTTAAAAACTTTGCATGTAAGAATGGACAGACATTGCAGTAATGCCATGAAAGTTGCCGAGTATCTGGAATCACATGAATTGGTCAGCAAGGTTTATTATCCGAGTTTGGAAAGTTTTGAACAGCATCAACTGGCAAAACAACAAATGGCACAATCGGGTGGCATGATTGCATTTGAAATTGAAGGCGACCGACAAAGTGGTGAGTATTTTGTCAATCATTTGAATCTAATTCTATGTGCCGTGAGTTTAGGGGATACGGAAACTTTGATTCAACATCCAGCCTCAATGACACATTCGACTTATACAGAAGAAGAGCTAGAAGAGCATTTAATCAGCCCGACTTTGTTACGTTTATCAGTTGGTCTGGAAGATGTGGAAGATATTATTGAGGACTTGAAACAAGCTCTTAATCAATTAAAAGGAAATGTTCACTTGTTGAAAGATACGATGGCTGCGTAACCAAAATAAGTTAAGTTTATGGAGGACTCAGCGCGATAGGGATGTCAATTTTAGGCAAGTCTGAGAATTCAAACTTGCCTTTTTTTATTGACGCGATTTAACTGTTATTCAAATCCGTTTTCAAAGATTAAATCATCAGGGCAGATATCCTGGCAAATACACTCAACCCACTCCGGATGATCAATAAATGGATTACGGTTTTGTTGATACGAATAAACAACTTCGTTGCGTTCTCTTTCAATATCATCGACCGGATCCAGAGTGTGCCATTCCAAAAGTGTACTCAGTAATCCCATATATGGTCCTCCTGCATTTAACTGGCTCACATCATTGGTCAGAATTAAATCCGGTTCCATTTGTGGTGGTGAGCTTGCAGGATCCATTTGACTGGCTTCATAACGAACATCCATATAGAACATCGCGCGAGCAATATCCCCTTTTCTGAAATTCCAGACTTCGAATACTGAATTATTAGTCCAGTTTGAATTTCCGGGGTAAGTTGAGCCGGTATTGCCACCAACAGCTGGACCACTTACTGTACCACTATACTCTATCGTTTGGATATTTGTGTCATCTCCTGCACTTACATTATTAGTACATGTCACATCATTGGACGGGTCACAATTATCATAGTATTTGTTATTACGAATATAATTATAATCTTTATCTGACATCATTAAGTGATGAGCATCGGTTCTGGCACTATTATCGGTTCCCATATCATCCTCATGGAATCCTCTGGATTGTGGCCATGTATGTTCTCTGTTATAGGGTTGTTGGCCTCCGCCATTGTATGTATAAGAGTTATTCTTATAAACCATCCATACTGCTTCAGATACGTTCGGATTGACGTCAACTGCAGTATTATGATCCTCATCTGCAAAAGACAGAATTTCCCAGGTATCTTGAGAAGCACCATTTGAATAAGGGAATGAAATCGCAACTTTAATAATATCATGCAATGTATTACGCAAAGTTGTTGCATTAGTCGGATCAACGCTTGCGTAATAATCTTCCAAAGGACAAGAATTATTAACGGCAGCAGGAGTCGGTGACACTTGATTGTACGTGGCAGTATTTCTGGAGCCACCTGAACCATTCGGACAACGGGCATTCGATTCTGTGGCAGCATTTGAATTGTTATTCTCATCAATTTGAGCCTGTCCGGCATTCAATAATGTTAGAAGTTCAGCATCATCCGCTTGGCCTGAATCATAAACCAAAGCATCCATTAAATCAGTGGTTGTCAGACTTCCGCCAATTGTGAAATTACTGGCATTGCTAAAATAAATAGCCACTGCACTTGCATCGTCATGTAAAGTATTTACAGGTATTGTTACTTCAGGTGTCAATGAACTATCTCCTATCAGGAAATATCCATCTGAACCCATATTCAAACCTGATAAGTCAATGATATCGTAAATAGTATCGTCACTGCCTTGATAGAGAACAACAGCCACATCTGTTAAACTGGCATTGGCTGTTCCGTATAATTCGATAAATTCAGTAGTACTGACAGCATCGACTTCGTTAATGATTACATTGGGGGCTGTTGGAGGAGGTGCGACATAAGCAGCATTTGGTGTAACATCAGCTTCTGTAAAGGTTGTATCTAGATTCTCAGAGGTTTCATCAGAGTCTGTTATGCCATTTCCACCGGATTGAGTTTCAGTTCCCTCTGTCATATCAATACGTTGCCATGATTTTCCTGAAGCATGTGCCAATCCGAAGACTATAGATTGACTAAGTATTGCCGTGTCATTTAGATATGATGAGGGATCAATATCACCATCTGGCCCATCAATAGAAACTCCTGATTTGTCAACTGCTTCATCAGTATCTCCCCACATCACATAATCAATATCTTGAACCAAGTCAGTTAGATCCCAATGATACAATATTACAACCTCTCCGCTTGATGTTAGTCCACTTGGTCTGGTGCTGTTTGAGGGTGTTGCAATCGAATTCGGTGTTGCATGTCGCATGTCTTGAACGCTATCAGCTGTGCCATTATCTTCGTAGAGCTCATAAGTCGGGTCTTGTCCAAAAGCAGTATTAAAAGCAATCGACCCATTCACAGCAATTGTTTGGTATTCTCCGGCCGCAATTGTAGCACCATCAGGAAATCTGGCATTGAAGTCATAATAATCTCCACCTCCACCGTAACCGGTTACTATTTTATAATAATAAGTCGAAGTACCTTCGTGCGTGGCATCTGTTATATAAACATTGGATAATTCAACAGTTGATGCACCATTATTGTAAATTTCAATAAAATCTGCACTACTGGAAGACGTAGCCGAAATTTCGGTAATTAGTAAATCTCCAATATCGGCGTTTACTCGAATTGAGGTAAATAAGATCAATGACAGAACAGTAACTTTTTTCATATATATATTTTGAGGAATAATTTGGCAGAAAATTATACCTGAAAGCTCATGACATTGGTGTTACAAATTGTTGTAACACCGCCAAAAATTGCTAATTTTTTTTGAAATTTGGCTAATATCGGGGAATCAGATAAAAGTTCAGAGAAAACATCAATACTGAAAACACCAGAAAGGCAATCGCAACGCTTGGAATAAGGAAGATAAAAACAGCACAAAGAATGAGTCCGATGAATCCCCACATGGCAAAGTCATAACATTTTTCATCAGTTTCATGATAGTTTTTAAGGTGTGATAGCAAGTTATCAAAACTGAGTTTTCCGGCTTCGCTAAACAATAGTGGTAATAACATCACAACATATAAAAGAGGCAATTTAAAATTCCCTTCTCCATTGTTTGTCACGACATATCCTTGCCAGAGTTCGCTTAAGGAACTCCAATTTTCCGACCAATGCACCGCAGAAGTGGCAACAACGGTTATAACTATGAGTGAAAAAGCCGCAAATCGGGTAAATAATCCAAACAATATGAGAAATGCACCAATAATTTCTCCCCACATTGCCATATTCCAATTTAAGCCGGAGCTAAAACTATTAAACGGAAAAGGAAACGAATCCTGGATACTGGCAAACCAGTTGCCATCAGCACCGGCTTGATATTTTTTTAATCCGGCATCCCAAAAAAATTCCCAAAACAGAACCAATCTGAGAAATAGTTGCGGTAAAAATGTTCCGTCTGCATTGCATTCAGCCGAGACGTCGTTGCTGCCCATAAATTAAGACTATTGGATAAGATTTTCATGAACTATTGTTTATTATTGAATTGCAACAATAGACCTGTAGGTGGAATAATTCTTGCAAAAAATTTGAACCAAAAAAAAGATGCTCGAAAATCAAAGCATCTCTTTTATTTTTGGTTAATGAATTAACTATTTCCACCAATAATGAACGGTATAAGTAATCACTTTTTCCTGTTCCGGTTTCAGTTCAACATCAAACTCAATGGTTGAAGAAGTGGTTTTTTCATAATCATCAGAACTGTTCTCAATTTTCCAGTTGCTCCAACGATAGAGAGTTTCCAAAACTTTAACCTTGGTTTTGGTCTCTTTTTGATTACGCAACCGTATTTCAAAAGTTTCAGTGATTTCATGCTTGGCGACTTTGACATCAGTCTGCTTTCTTTCACCCACCACATCAAAGGAGTTTCCTAATTCTATGGTGATTTTCTCATTTCTAGGTGTATGGTCGATAATATCTTCTCCGATAAACTCCAGAGAATTATCATCAGTATCCATCTGATTCACACGAATACGCCCAGCCGGAAGTGGCATACCTAAGCCTCTTTTTTCTTCATTTTTGAAACTCACATAGGCTTTGACTTTGGGTTTTGAAGTACGCATGTAATTCTGATCGGAAATCGGGCTGTAATAATTATGATTGAAAATTTGTGAGCCGTTAAATACCAACTCTTTTTCACATTCTATAGAATTCACTGATGGAAACAATTCGATTTGCTTGGTTGAATTATTGGGCAAATCGACACGGCGTGGAAGTGTGTACAAGTGGTATTCAAAAAGCGATTTTTCTTCAAATCCACGATCCGCTTTTTCCAGCACTTGAGGAGCGTTACTTGCATACACTCTTCCGACATTGACATTGGGCTGAGCCCGATGCACTTCTCCGGCGATGAGTTTGAGTTTAGTATTTTCAAAAGAACTTCCTGCCTGATTCAACAAACTCACCCAAGCCGATAAATCCATCGAACATTGACCATTATCATCTGTTAATGTCAAATTGTAATCTGCCCACCATGTCATTCCTTGAGTCTGATAAGTCACTCTGGCGAGCTCATCACCTGATTTCTTTGCATCCAACAACCAAACTAAAGTCGGTTTGGTTAGCAAACCTCCCGGAAGTGATGGAAAACTGACGCTGTCATAACTTGATAAAGTGACAACTGAACCATCTTTCTGTTGAATAATAATCCCGCCGTTGGTGCCAAGTAAAGTTCCGCGATAGGTTTCACTTTTTCCACCGGAAGTATGTGAAACAATAACTTCTTGCTCCACATATTTTTCCAATAATTTATTGGTGCTGACCAAATCGAATTGGTAGTTCTGATCCAGAACATAAGCTGCTCCAGGGTTTTTCGGAGTGGAAAAAGAAACGGTTGTCGGATCAATCATACTGGTAACATCAGAAAATCGCAGTTCTGACACGCCTTTCTGCAAATCCACAATGCGGTCTTGTTTAATCATCGCGTAACCGGGAATATTCGGTCGATTTCCTGTGAATTGATTGGGATTAATACTTCCCGGTGTCGCTGTTGAATACACGGTAATTGCCGTATCATCGGCATAAACTTTTGAATCGCTCATAATAATCAGGGTTGTGAGTAATAAAATAATTTTCATGTTAATTTCCTTTATTGTCGGTTTATTTGATTCTTATCATCGAATCAGAAACCCAAAAGGGTTAAAATCGTTGCCAATTTATCATAACACGCTTTAATCGAATAATATGAGTAAACATTTATTAATTCTGCTATTAATTTCATTGTCATTTAACCTGTTTGCAGAAGATGATTTCCCTGAACTGGAAAATTTCTGGGTTCGGGCAGCTCCTCCCGGATCTATGATGCAAGCAGCTTACGGAACATTAACCAACAACACTGAGGAAGATTTCGTTTTGATTGATGCTTATAGTCCGGCTTTTAAAATGACGGAGTTGCATAAATCAGTTGTTGAAGATGGTGTTGCAAAGATGATTCATCAGCCTCAGTTAATTATCAAATCCGGAGAGCAGTTGGTTTTCAAACCCGGAAGTTACCACGTTATGTTGATGCATCCGATTATCAAATTCGGTGTTGGTGACAGTATCAAAATCAACTTGGTTTACAAAGATGGTGACGATAAAAAAGTTCAAGAAATTTGGTTTCCGGTTGAAAGGAAATAGCAAGTCACACTATTCATGAAGAAATCTGAATTTTACTTTGAGTTGCCACAAAAACTCATAGCTCAGCACCCAACCAAAGAAAGAACACAGAGTCGTTTGCTGGTTTTGGATAAAAAATCCGGTGCTATTCAGGATTTGAAATTCCCGGATATTCTTAGTTTCCTCAATCCCGGAGATTTATTGGTATTCAACAATACCAAAGTGATTCCGGCAAGGCTTTTTGGGTTTAAATCAACCGGAGGGAAAGTCGAAGTCTTTATTGAAAGAATTCTGAATGATAATTCTGCGGTAGCGATGCTGAAATCCAGCAAATCGCCAAAACTCGGTGCAAAAATTTTCTTCGGCGAAGATTCATTTCTGACCATTACAGCGAAGAAAGGCATGTTCTATTTGTTGGAAACTACTGGCAGTTTATCCGAATTGATGGATTTATTTGGACATATTCCTCTGCCTCCGTACATTCAAAGACAAGATGAGACCGATGATATAGACCGCTATCAAACTGTTTATGCCAAAGAAAAAGGGGCAGTCGCTGCCCCAACTGCTGGACTGCATTTTGATGAAAATCTTATGCAAAAAATTAACGAAAAAGGAATTCAAACAGCGTTTGTCACCTTGCATGTGGGAGCCGGAACATTTCAACCGGTTAAAGCGGATTCTATTGAAAACCACATCATGCATAAAGAATGGCTGAATGTTTCGCAAGAAGTCGCTGATTTAGTCGAACAAACCAAACAAAATGGCAACAAAGTGATTGCGGTTGGTACCACCGCAGTGCGTTGTCTTGAAACTGCAGCCGGTAAAGGTGAAATCCAACCGTTTTCCGGTGATACCAATATTTTTATTTATCCGGGATATCAGTTTAAAGTGGTTGATGCCTTACTTACCAACTTCCATCTTCCCGAATCCACTCTCATTATGTTAGTTTCTGCACTTTGTGGCAAAGAAAATACTTTATCAGCCTACCAACACGCTGTTGAGCAAGAGTACCGGTTTTTTAGCTACGGAGATGCGATGTTTATTTTTTAAAAAAATAAACTGAAAAATTTCATTATTTAATGTTACTTTTCTTTACTCGTGTAAAGCAAAGTAACCAAAAGAAAGCACGCCCCAAACTCTCAACCTGCGGTTTCCCTCCATATTTATTC
>JAWLAO010000013.1 GCA_041395445.1 Gammaproteobacteria bacterium
AGGTTGGCTAAAGCCAACTACCCGAATGTTATTTATCCAAACACTTCCAAAATTCTGTTTTTATTAACCTCTTTATCAACAAGGAACTGTATAGCCAATTCCTGACTGTATTTTTTAGAATCGTCACTTTCGCACATGCCATTTTCAGAAAGTGGTTTAAGTCCGAGTTTTTGTCTTTTGGCGTTGACTTTGTTTTGATAATCTTTGCTCATTGGGTTTATGCCTCGTTGTCTGTCTTTAGCATCGACATTGTCATCAAGCATAAAGTCGAATTCTTCGGGAAATAAAACGCCATGAATCGAATTGTGCAATCGTTCAAAATTTTCACGGCAGTTCATGATTTTCTGTAATAACTCCAGTTGATTGTCAGACAACCCTTTTTCCAGTTGTTTTTGTTTTTTGACTTCTTCTTTTTTGAGTCTGTTCATAATATTTTCCTCTGTTTAGTATTTATAAATCTTCAATTTTGACTCTGATCGTTCCATTGTTTTCTTGCATTCGATTAAGAGCCCATTGGACAAGCAGGTCGTTTTCAAATTCGTCTTCTGTCTGTCCTCGTTCACGAGCAATCAAGCGAAATAATTCATCTTCAGACATGCCGTTTTCTTTGGCAAAAGTCTTAAAGAAATCTTTATCATTTTTGCCACGGAGTTGGTATTGCTTTTTGAATTCGTCTTCGATTTTGATTTCTTTAGTCATAATAACCTCTTTATGTTTGTATCTAAATCGTGCTTGTTATTTCTGCAAAGGAGAAAATAACGGTGTTTTCATCAGATTCCCGCCTTCGCGCACTAGTGTCCGGTTAAATTTTTAGAGTATGTTCTGAAAGCATTGCAATGTTTGGTTTTGCGGTATATAACCAAGTTTTCAGACTTAAAAAACACAAACATTGCAACTATGAAGAGTATGACACGATTTTCTCAGTTATTGAACCATTTCCCCAAAAATGCATTTAAAAAAATAATTGCCAACGAAAAAGCAGACAGATACCTAAAATCATTCAAAACCTGGGATTTATTACACATATTGCTTTACGGACAGATTACTCAAACCAAATCACTAAGAAGAGTGATCAGTGGTTTTAATACTCACACAAATAGCCACTATCATATGAACACTTCAAAAGTGAAACGCTCTACATTTTCAGAAGCATTAAGCAAAAGAAGTATCGAGCCTTTTAAACAAATTTGTGAAGTTCTGATGGGTCAGTTCTCATCCAAACATAAAAAGAAATGTAAAGACTTTATTTCGATTATTGATTCCACACCAATAACGCTAAAATCACGGGGCTATGAATGGGCATTAAAGAACAGAACCATAAGGTCGGTTGGCTTAAAAATACATGTGGAATTAAATAGCGCTGATGATGCTCCAATGTATTCCAATATCACACATCCAAATGTTAATGATATTGTTGATGCACGAACAAATATAGAAATCCAAAAAGGTACTACATATGTTGTAGATAAAGGCTATACGGACTATAACTGGTGGCATAAAATCAATGAATCAAAGGCTTTTTTCGTGACTCGTGCAAAAGTTAATATCGCCATGAAAGTTGTTAAAGAAACAGATGTTGAGAAGAAAGATGAGGCCATAATTCAATCAGACCAAATCATTCATCTAACAAACCACAGCCCCGGCGGCGGAAGAAAAAACAAATATGCCAATAAAGACCTGCGTATGGTTACTATTTATCGTGAAGATAAGAAGCCAATGAAGATTCTAACCAATGACTTTGATCGTAGTGCCATTGAAATAGCGAATCTGTACAAACAGCGTTGGCAGATTGAATTATTTTTTAAATGGATAAAGCAAAAGTTGAAACTAAAAACATATTTTGGTCAATCAGAGAATGCCATTAGGATTCAAATTTACACAGCCTTGATAAGTTATTTGCTAATGAAATTGATGCAAAAAGCATCAAAAGGATGGTCAAAGTTAATCGATTTACAAACTTGGCTACAACATGGATTATTCATAAAAGACAGCATAAATACTGACTATTATCGACGGCGAAGGGAAAAACAAATGCTTATTGACAAGCTCCAAACCACTTTGGAATTCGCATGAAATATTTTAACCGGACACTAGTGCGCGAAGGCGGGAATCTGATGAAAACAC